>NZ_JBHWZS010000340.1:0-9088 GCF_042728155.1 Streptomyces sp. NPDC060209 | reverse complement strand
CGCCTGACCGGCGTGCACCGCACCCCCGCATTCTGTTCCACAGTGACCGCGACGGCGGACGTGGGCGGGGGGCGGAAGGTTCCTTCAGGTCTGGAACCGGGCCACCCGGCCCTTCACCACCGCACTGGCGTCGTCCGCCGCCGCGGTCCCGTCCTTGCCGGTGCCGCGCTGCCCCTCATCCGGGTGTGCGGCACGGGCAGGGCCCTGGGAAAGAGGCTCAGTCCTCGCGCAGTGCGCGGACGGCCTCCTCCACGCGCTTGCCGTAGTCGGCGTCGGCGGCGTGGAAGTGGGCGAGGTTCTTCTCGATGACATCGTCACGTGTGACCTGCGAGAGGCCTCCGGCGATGTTGGCGATCAGGCGGTTCTTCTCGTCCGCCGACATCAGCCGGTAGAGCTCGCCCGCCTGGAAGAAGTCGTCGTCCTTCGTGTGGGCGGGCGCCTCGTGCGTGCCCGTCCAGCCGTGCACGGCGACCGGGGCGGCGAGGGCCTGCCCGGTCTGCGCGGGACCGGCGTACGAGTTGGGCTCGTAGTTCTTGTCCTGGCGCGAGCCGTACCGGGTCGCGTGCAGTCCGTCGCGGCCGTAGTTGTCCACCTCGGCCGCCTTCGGTGCGTTGACCGGCAGCTGGGTGTGGTTGATGCCCAGCCGGTAGCGCTGCGCGTCGGCGTACGCGAACAGCCGGCCCTGGAGCATCTTGTCCGGGGAAGGACCGATGCCGGGCACGAAGTTGTTCGGCGAGAAGGCCGCCTGCTCCACCTCGGCGAACACGTTGTCGGGGTTGCGGTCCAGCACCAGGCGGCCTACGCGCCGCAGCGGGTAGTCGGCGTGCGGCCACACCTTCGTGACGTCGAACGGGTTGAAACGGTAGTCCGCGGCCTCGGCGGCCGGCATCACCTGCACGTGCAGCGTCCAGGACGGGTTGACGCCACGCTCGATGGCCTGGAGGAGGTCCGTCTGGTGCGAGGTGGCGTCCTTGCCGACCTGATCGGCGCCCTGCTCGGCGGAGAGCGAGCGCACGCCCTGGTTCGTCTTGAAGTGGTACTTCACGAAGAAGGCCTCGCCCTCGGCGTTCGTCCACTGGTAGGTGTGCGAGCCGAAGCCGTTCATGTGACGGTACGAGGCGGGGATGCCGCGGTCGCCCATCAGCCAGGTGATCTGGTGCGTCGACTCGGGGGAGTTGGCCCAGAAGTCCCAGACGTTGTCCGGCTCCTGACGGCCCGTGAACGGGTCGCGCTTCTGCGAGTGGATGAAGTCGGGGAACTTGATCGGGTCCTTGATGAAGAACACCGGGGTGTTGTTGCCGACGAGGTCGTAGTTGCCCTCGTTCGTATAGAACTTGAGAGCGAAGCCGCGGGGGTCGCGGACGGCGTCGGCGCCGCCGAGGGAGTCGGCGACCGTCGAGAAGCGGATGAACGTCTCGGTGCGGCGGCCCACTTCGGAGAGGAAGTCGGCGCGGGTGAAGCCGGTGACGTCGTCGGTCACCTCGAAGTAGCCGTACGCGCCGGAGCCACGGGCGTGGACGACGCGCTCCGGGATGCGCTCACGGTTGAAGCGGGCGAGCTTCTCGAGCAGGTGCTGGTCCTGAAGGATGATCGGCCCGCCGGCGCCGGCCGTGGCGGAGTTCTGGTTGTCGGCGACCGGGGCGCCTGACTCGGTCGTGAGCACACGCTGGGACATGGAGGCCTTCCGTACGGGGCTGCTGACGGCTTCAGGAGCGTAGATTCGCCGGGTTCGTTGCGTCAACAGTTTGTTGAATTTGGAGGATAGGGTTCCGGGTCGCGGCGGCGCCTGGGCGCGACAGGACAGGTGTCAGCGCCACCGCGACCCGGAGTTCGGGGGGCCCTGGAGAGGGCCGGGGTGTCAGACCTGGGAGCCGGAGAGCCGCTCGACCGAGCGCAGCAGCGCCGAGTGGTCGAGTCCGCCGTCGCCCTGGGCGCGCAGCGAGGCGACCAGCTGGGCCACGACCCCGCCGACGGGCAGCGCCGCGCCGACGTTGCGGGCGGCGTCCGTGACGATGCCCATGTCCTTGTGGTGCAGGTCGATCCGGAAGCCCGGAGCGAAGTCCCGCTTGAGGAAGTTGTCCTTCTTGCGCGTGAGGACCGTCGAACCGGCGAGCCCGCCGTTCAGCACGTCGAGCGCGGCGGCCAGGTCGACCCCGGACTTCTCCAGGAAGACGACGGCCTCGGCGCAGGCCTGGATGTTGACCGCGACGATCAGCTGGTTGGCCGCCTTCACCGTCTGGCCCGAGCCGTGCGGCCCGCACAGCACGATGGTCCTGCCGAGCGCGTCGAGGAGGGGCTTCGCGGCGTCGAAGTCGGTCTGCTCGCCGCCGACCATGATGGACAGGACGGCCTCGATCGCACCGGCCTCACCGCCGGAGACGGGGGCGTCCAGCACGCGGATGCCCTTGTCCTTCGCGCTCGATGCCAGGTCCACGGAGGTCTGCGGCGTGATCGAGGACATGTCGATCAGCAGGGCGCCCTGCCGGGCGTTCTCCAGGATGCCGTCGGGGCCGTATGCGATGGCCTCGACCTGCGGGGACGCCGGGACCATGGTGACGACGACATCGGCGTCGCGGACGGCGTCCGCGATCGAGGCGGCACCCTTGCCGCCCGCCGCGACGAGCCGGTCGACCTTGTCCTGCTCCAGGGTGTAACCGGTCACCTGGTACCCGGCCTTCACCAGGTTCTCGGACATGGGGGAGCCCATGATGCCGAGCCCGATCCAGGCGACCTTGGGGAGGTTGCTGCTCATGAGGGTGCCTTCCGGTAAGCGTGTGTACGTGGGGCGGGGCTATCGGCGGGCCGGCCGGTGCTCGGCGGGGAGCCATGCGAACGACTCGGCGCTCGGGCGGTCGCCAGGCTTGTACTCCAGGCCGACCCAGCCGTCGTAGCCGGCCTCGGTCAGCTCGTCGAGGAGCCGCTCCAGCGGGAGCGAGCCGGTGCCGGGCGCGCCGCGCCCCGGGTTGTCGGCGATCTGGACGTGGCCGGTCTTCGCGGCGTACGCCTTGATCACCTGGCTGAGGTCCTCGCCGTTCATCGACAGGTGGTACAGGTCCAGCAGGAACGTGGCGTTGCCGAGGCCGGTCGCCTCATTGACCCGGTCGACGACCTCGATGCCGGCCGGTGCGCTGACCAGCGGATAGAGCGGCGACTCCGTGTCGTTGAGGGTCTCGATCAGGAGGGTCGCCCCGATCCGGTCGGCCGCACGGGCTGCCAGGACCAGGTTCTCCAGGGCGAGTTCGTCCTGGACGGCCGGCTCCACGCCCTCGACGCGGTTGCCGTACAGCGCGTTGAGCGCCTTGCAGCCGACCGAGGCCGCGAAGTCCGCCGCCACGTCGATGTTGGAGCGGAAGCGGTCCGACTCCTCGCCGGGCAGCGAGAGCGCTCCGCGGTCGGGCCCGGGCAGCAGGCCCGCGTAGAAGTTCAGCCCCACCAGTTGCGTGCCCGCGTCGTCGAGCGCCTTCTTCAGGGCGTCGAGCTCGGCCTGCGCGGGGGTGGGGGTCTCTGTCCAGGGCCACCAGAGCTCGACCGCGGTGAAGCCCGCTGCGGCGGCGGCCGCCGGGCGCTCCAGGAGCGGGAGTTCGGTGAAGAGGATCGAGAGGTTCACATCGAAGCGCTGGTCCGAGTAACCCATCATGCGCTCCTTCCGTATCGCGGAAGTTAGTTTCTGCCTAACGGAAGATTGCCCGGTGGGTGGCGAGGCTGTCAAGAGGCACCCCGGATTTGCGGGCACACGGAAGCGGGGTGGAGGCCGTCCGGCCCTCCACCCCGCCCCTGCTCACACCTGCCAGGTCAGACGGCCGGCACGGTGTCCTGGAACGTCGTGCCCGCCGCCCGGTAGCCGCTCACCAGAGCCGAGACCTGTGCGGGGGACAGGACCTGGTCCTTCACATGCAGGACGTAGTCCACCTGCTGGTCGTACGAGCGCGGCGCGGTGCTGCTCTGGCCGGCCAGATCGATCAGCCACTGGTTGAAGTTGATCGACATGGGCCGCTCCGGGAGGTAGGCCGCCCCGTGCGTGCCGAAGGGCTGTCCGTCGACGTAGTAGGTGATGGCGTTGTTGTCGATCGTCACCACCAGGTCGTGCCACCCGGCGTAGCTCTGGCGCGCCTCGCTGTGCTGGTTCACGGCCTCCCACGGATCGGGCCGGTAGGTCTCCCAGGACGTCGTGTAGAGGATGTTGGACGGCTCGCCCCAGCCGCCGTTGGGCAGGTACTCGAAGTCGTACTCCGCGTAGTCGTCCGCCATCGGCGCCTTCAGGTCGTTGATCGTGAAGAAGGTCTGCACGAGGTGGTCGCCGTCCGGACCCGACTTCGGGGCGTCGCTGAACTTCACGCGGGCCGCGTAGGTGCCGTTGCGGAACTTCGACGAGCGGGTGAGGATTTCCGTCTGCACGGTCGAGGCACCCGTGCCGGCGGTCGAAGTCTCCAAGTTCATGACGGAGTTGCCGCTCTGGCTGCTGAAGGTGACCTTCTCGGGCGCCCACACGGCCCCCGGGACGCCGGGGCCGCCGGAGTTCGAGCGGACGCTCCAGCCGTTCGCCGCGATCTTCGGGTCCGAGTGACCTGAGTAGTTGAAGTCGTCGAACAGGGTGGGCCCGTCGGCCGGCGGGTCGGTGGGAGGATCCGTCGGATCCGTCGGGTCTTCGCCCCCAGGCGCCTCGCCCCAGGCCGTGACACCGCCGAGCTGGGCGGTGATCCGGGACCAGTCGCCGTAGGTGCTCCGCTCGGCCCCGAAGGAGTAGTCGTCGCTCTGTCCCAGCGGCTGCCAGTCCGCGCGGTGGAAGCGCAGCTGCATGTCCCCGGTGTCCGCGCCGGGAGCCAGGGAACCCGCGCCCGAGGTGAAGGCGATCTCCAGGTACCGGTCGGCGGTGGCGGTCGGGTTCGGCAGGGTCTTGAAGGTCCCGGTGATGTTCGCGCAGCCCTTCACCGCCCAGGAACAGGCGAACCGGTAGGCCGCCGACGCCGAATCACCCTTGAAGTAGTACCGCACCTTGACGTCGGAGAGCGGCACGCTCGCGCTCCCGGTGTTGCGAACCTTCAGCCACGGCTCGCTCTGGTCGGCCGTCGCCCCGGACGCGCTCGTCCGGTACTGGACGACGAGCCCGCCGGCCGCCGCGGCACCGGCGGTCGAGGGCAGGGCGGCGAGGGCGGTGCAGCCCAGGGCCAGGGTGACGGCGGCGGCCGCCGCCGCGCGGATACGGCTCCTGCGGAATGTCCTCATGACGATGTTCCTCTCCGGAACGGTGGGGGATGAGTTACCGAGGGGGGTGCGCTGTACCTGTGGACGCGGTCGCCAGGGACCGCGTGGTGAGGGGCCGGTAGCGGACGCCGAGGGCGTCCAGCCGGGCGGTGTGGTCGCGCAGCCGCTCGACGAAGCCGGCCCAGTCGCCGCGCCCGCCGGACCAGGCGCGGTCCGCCAGGGCGCACAGCCGCGGGTAGGCGAGGTACTCGATGCGCTCCGGCGTCGTCACGTACTCGGTCCACAGCTGCGCCTGGGTGCCCAGGACACGGGACGCCTCCTCGGCCTCCCAGTCCTGCGGCACCGGTTCGTTGGCGTGGACCGCGTGCAGGGGGACGGGGGCGCCTTGCTGGGCGGGGGGTTCGTCCGGGTCCGTGGACTGGGCGTAGTCGAGGTAGGTGGCGCGGTGGTGCGCGGTCACCACCTGGTGTCCCCGCCGGGCCGCCGTGAGCGCATGCCCAGGATCACGCCAGGTCATCACCGTGAATTCGGGGGGCAGTTCGCTGCCGCTCTCGGCCCAGCCGGTGGGCCGGCGGCCGTGCTCCACCAGGAACGAGCCGATCCGGCCCATGAACCACCCGTGCAGTTCGCCCGGACCGGAGAGTCCCTCGGCCGCCGCACGCTCCCGGGCCGCCGGGCTGTTCTCCCATTCGCCGGTGGGGCACTCCTCGCCGCCGATGTGGATGTACGGGGAGGGAAAGACGTCCATGACCTCCTCCAGCACGGTCCGGCAGAAGTCGAAAACCTCGTCATGGACGCCGAGCACGGTGTCGCAGACGCCCCACCTGGTCCAGACGTCCAGCCGGCGCTCCGGGTGGTTCCCCAGTGACGGGTAGGCCGCGAGGGCCGCGCGCACATGACCGGGCATCTCGATCTCCGGTACGACGGTCACCCCGCGTTCCCGCGCGTGACGGACCAGGTCACGCAGCTCGGCCTTGGTGTACGTCCCCGTGTGCGGCACGCCGTCGGACAGGGACTGGGCCCGGTGCCCGCCCACCGAGGTCAGCCGGGGGAAGGCATCGACCGGCATGCGCCAGCCCTGGTCGTCCGTGAGGTGCAGATGGAGGACGTTGAGCTTGTGCAGCGCCATCAGGTCCACGTAGCGGCGCAGGTAGGAGACGGGCTGGAAGTGCCGGGCGACGTCGAGCATCGCGCCGCGCCACGGGTACTGCGGTACGTCGCTGATCTCGACGCAGGGCAGTTCCCAGGACATGCCGCGCGCGCCACCCGACAGCGCCTCGGGCGGCAGCAGCTGCCTGATCGTCTGGACGCCCCGGAGCAGCCCGTCGGGCCGGGCGGCCCGCAGCAGCAGGGCCTCCGGTCCGACGGTGAGGCCGTAGCCCTCGTCGCCGAGCCCGCCGAGCTGCGGGTCGAGTGCCAGGACGACACGGCCCTCGGCGGAGGGTGGCAGGGGCAGGCCGGTCGTCGGGCCGAGGAGCGCGCGCAGCAGGTCCGCTGCCGCCTCCGCACCCGGCAGGGCGCGTACGGAGGTGTCCTGGCCGAGCGTGAATCGGCCCGGACGCGGTGAGATCTTGCGGGGCAGGGGGACGAGGGAGAGCTCGGGGCGTGATGCGGGCACGGAGGGCCTCCGGGTTCGGGTGGTCGGGCGGTGCGCGTGCGCGGGATCGCGGGGGGCGCCCGGCGGGCTCAGCCCTTGACCGCGCCGGCCGCGAAGCCGGAGGTCACATGGCGCTGGAGCAGCAGGAAGATCACGAGTGCGGGCAGGGCGAAGAGCGTCGAGGCGGCCATGGTGGCGCCCCAGTCCGTGCCGAAGGTGTTCTGGAACGAGGAGAGCCAGACCGGCAGGGTGCGGTTGTCCTGCTGCTTGATGATCAGGAAGTTGGCGTAGGCGAACTCGTTCCAGGCGGTGATGAATCCGAACAGCGAGGTCGCCATCAGGCCCGGGGCGAGCAGCGGCAGTGCCACCCGCGTGAACGCACCGGTGCGGGTGCAGCCGTCGACCTGGGCGGCTTCCTCGAGTTCGGGTGGGATCGTCGCCAGGAAGCCCCTCAGGACCACGATCGTGAACGGCAGCGTGATCATGAAGTAGACGAGGGTCAGGGTCGGCAGCCGGTCCAGCATGTCCGTGTCGCGCGAGATGATGTAGATCGGGATGATCAGCGATTCCCAGGGGGCCATCTGGGCCACGAACACCAGAAGCATGAACTGCCGCCGGCCCTTCCACCGCAGGCGCGCCACGGCGTACGAGGCACCGAGCGCCACGACGAGGGAGAGCAGCACGGCACCCAGCGTGACCAGGATGCTGTTGCGCCAGAACAGTTCGAAGCCGTCCGCCTGTACGGCCCTGCGGAAGTGGTCCAGCGTCCAGCTGTAGGGCACGGGACGGGGCTCGGCGGACTGGATGTCCCGGGACGGCTTGAACGCGGTGGAGATCATCCAGTACACCGGGAACAGGCAGACCACGACGGTCACGACGGCGGCGGCGTTCAGCGGTATCCGCCGCAGTCGGGGGCGTAGCAGTGTCATCGCGGGTCGTCCTCCTGACGGAGCATCTGGCGGAAGTAGAGGACCAGCACCCCGGACATCAGGATCACGGTGATCATCGACGCGGCGGAGCCCAGGTCGTAGCGCTGGCTGGAGAGCGCAGTCTGGACCGCGTACACGGGCAGGATGGTGGTGGCGTCACCGGGGCCGCCGCGGGTCATCACCCAGATCTGGACGAACGCCTTGAAGGTCCAGATCACCTCCAGCGAGAGGACCAGCATGAAGATCGGCCGCAGCATCGGGAAGGTGACCGAGCGGAAGATCCGGGAGCCGGAGGCGCCGTCCAGGCGGGCGGACTCGTACAGCTCGGTGGGGACCGTGGTCAGGGCTGAGTAGAGGGTGACCGCCGCGAACGGCACGGACTGCCAGACGATCAGCAGGACCAGGATCGTGAAGGACGCCGTACCGTTCGCGAACCACGGGTAGCGGTCGAAGGACTCGAAGCCGAGCGCCGTGAGCAGCTGGTTGACGATGCCGAACTCGGAGTGGAACAGCCACTGGAAGACGGTCGTCGCCGCGACCACCGGCATGGCCCAGGCGAGCACCAGCGAGCAGAGGACGACCGTCCGGCCGGCCCGGCGCAGGCGCTCCGTCATCAAGGCGACCAGGGTCGAGATGACCATGATCAGTACGACGTTGACCGCCATGAACACGAAGGTGCGGCCGGTCACCTCCCAGAAGCGGGGATCGGACAGCAGAGTCCGGTAGTTCCGCAGCCCCACGAACTCGGCGTCCCCGCTGATCAGCTGGCGGAGCCGGAAGTCCTGCAGGGAGATCACCACGGCCCGCACCAGCGGGTAGACGAGCAGGTAGAGCATCCCGCCGATCGCGGGGGCGATCAGGGCGTACGGCCAGAAGGTGTGCGAGGGCCGTCCGGGCCGACGCCTCGGCGGTGATCCCGGGGGACGGTGGACGCGTGGCGCGGTCCGTTCGCGGACAGCCGGCACGGCGGGCCTCCTCTCGGTGACGGGGACGGATGGTGCCGGATCAGGAACCGGCGTTCATGGCGCGGGTGATGTCCGCGGAGGCCCTGGCCGCCTCCTCGGCGGCGTCACCGCCGGTCAGGACGGCGGTCATGTAGTCCTTGACCGGGTTCTCGGCCTCCACCGCCGCCCACCCCGGGGTGTTCGGCGTCGCATGCCCGTTCGCGGCACCGACGGCCATCGCCGAGGCACCCGGGTCGCCCGCCACGGCCGACGCGAGCGTGGTCCGGTTGGGCACGTAGCTCATGGCCACCGCGAGCTTCTTCTGCCAGGCGTCCCCCGTCAGCTCCTCGATGAAGGTCACCGCCGCGTCCGGATGGCCGGCCGCGGCGGGAACGACCAGGTCGGAGCCGCCGGTG
>NZ_JBHWZS010000339.1:0-9139 GCF_042728155.1 Streptomyces sp. NPDC060209 | reverse complement strand
GGACAGGGCGAAACGCCTCCTGTCCCCGGCCGGAGCCGTTTCCGTACCGTCAGACCTGTGCGGCACCCCGGTCGGGCACGCAGCGGCCCTCCTCGGTGCGGTAGGTCCAGCGGGCGCCCTTGCTCACCAGCTCGCGGACGGCCCCCAGGAACCTCTCGATGTGCTCGTCCGGCGTGCCGGCGCCGAAGCTGACCCGGATGGCGTTGAGGGACCGCTCCCCCGGCGCGGCCTCAGGTGCGCCGCACTCACCCGGGTCCTGCGGCTCACTGCCCAGCAGGGTGCGCACCAGCGGGTGGGCGCAGAACAGTCCGTCGCGCACCCCGATGCCGTACTCGGCGGAGAGCGCCGCGGCGAAGTGCGAGCTGTTCCATCCCTCGACGACGAAGGAGAGGACGCCGACCCTCGGGGCGTCGTCGCCGAACAGCGAGAGCACCTTGACCTCGGGGACGTCGGCGAGGCCCTCACGGACCCGCGTCACCAGCTGCTGCTCCCGCGCGACCAGCCGGTCGAAGCCGGCCTCGGTCAGGGCCTTGCAGGCGGAGGCGATGGAGTAGACGCCGATGACGTTGGGCGATCCGGCCTCGTGCCGGGCCGCGGTGGTGTGCCACTCGACGTCCACACCGCCGTCGGTGCGCCGGGCGACCTTGCGGGAGGCGCCGCCGCCCGCGAGGTACGGCTCGGCGTCCACCAGCCAGTCGGCGCGGCCCGCGAGGACACCCGAGCCGAAGGGCGCGTACAGCTTGTGTCCGGAGAAGGCGACCCAGTCGACGTCCAGCTCGGCGATGTCCACCGGGTGGTGGGGCGCGAGCTGCGCCGCGTCGAGCACGATCCGTGCGCCGTGCGCGTGGGCGGCGGCGGCCAGTTCCTTCACCGGCCACAGCTCACCGGTGACGTTGGACGCGCCCGTGACGCAGACCAGGGCGGGCCCGTGGGGGTCGCGGCCGGCGAGGGCCTGCTCCAGCGTGGCGACCGCCTGGTCCGGGGTGCGAGGGGCGTCGAGGTAGGTCACCTTGGCGTCGCGCCAGGGCAGCAGCGACGCGTGGTGCTCGGTCTCGAAGACGAACACCTGGCAGTCGGCGGGCAGTGCGGCGGCCAGCAGGTTGAGGGAGTCGGTCGTCGAGCGGGTGAAGACCACCTGGTCCGCCGCACGGCAGCCGAGGAATTCGGCCACGGTCACGCGGCTGCTCTCGAACAGGTCGGTGGAGAGCTGCGAGAGGTATCCGGCACCGCGGTGCACGCTGCCGTAGTACGGGGCGTAGGCGGCCACGTCGTCCCACACCCGCTGGAGAGCCGGGGAGCTGGCCGCGTAGTCGAGGGCGGCATAGGTGACGTCTCCACCCGTCACGAGCGGAACGGTGACATCGGCACCCAGAACCGGCAGCGGGGCACAAATGGTCTGGTCAGCGGCAGCGGTGGAGACAGACATGGCGAACTCCCGTAAGAGGCAGGCGAAATCCTCGCGCCGGCGGTCGGAAAACACGCGGCAGCGCGGGGAAAGAAAGAAAAGAGGGTGCGCGGAGAAGGGCGTCGAGCCCTATCGCATTCGCTTGCTCACAAGAGGCTCCCTGGGACCAGGACCCCAAGGGGTGGCATCCAACGATGCCGAGGGGCCCGCGCTTGCCACAGACCTCGCTGCCTGCGGCCTGGTCTTCACCCGGGGCACCCCGCCACGGACGGAGGGTTGCCGGACAGCGGGCCGGGGCCGTAGTCGCTGTCACTCATGACCTGCGCAGCATTTTGCCACAACCCCTGCGACGCGCAAGGGCGCAGTCCGCGATTCGGACTGCGCCCCTGCTCACATCGTGCGCCTTCAGGCGTTGCTGGCTGCCACCCAGCGCTCCAGCGCGCGCTTGGCCGCTCCCGAGTCGATCGACTCCGCGGCCCGCTCGATCCCGCCCGAGAGCTGCTCGCTCAGCGTGCCCGCGCCCGGGTCCAGCGCGACGAGTGCGGCAGCCGAGTTGAGCAGTACGGCGTCGCGTACGGGGCCTCTCTCCCCGTCGAGCAGCCGGCGGGCCACATCCGCGTTGTACGAGGAGTCCGCTCCGCGCAGGGCCTCGACGGGCACCAGGTCGAGGCCGACGTCACGCGGGTCGAACGCCTCCTCGCGGACGCCGCCGTCGCGGACGATCCAGACCCGCGAGGTCGCCGTGGTGGTCAGCTCGTCGAGGCCGTCGTCGCCCCGGAAGACGAGCGCCGAATTCCCCCGGCCGGCCAGCACACCGGCCACGATGGGCGCCATCTTCGGGTCGGCGACCCCGATGGCCTGGGAGCGCACCCGGGCCGGGTTGGTGAGCGGGCCCAGGATGTTGAAGGTGGTCTGCGTACCGAGCTCCTTGCGCGCCCTGGCCGCGTGCCGCAGGGCGGGGTGGAACTTCACGGCGAAGCAGAAGGTGATGCCCGCCTCCTCGGCGACGGCGACCACGCGCTGCGGGGTCAGCTCCAGATTGACGCCGAGCTTCTCCAGCACGTCCGAGGCCCCGCTCGCCGAGGAGGAGGCCCGGTTCCCGTGCTTGACGACCTTCGCGCCCGTCCCCGCCACGACGATCGCCGACATGGTGGAGATGTTGACCGTCTTGGCCATGTCGCCGCCGGTTCCCACGATGTCGACCGTGCGGCCGGGGACCTCGATGGTGTGGGCGTGCTCGTACATGGCGCGGACGAGCCCGGTGACCTCGTCGACGGTCTCGCCCTTGGCCCGCAGCGCGACCGCGAAACCGGCGATCTGGACGTCCGTGGCCTCGCCGCTCATGATGCGGTCCATGGCCCACGCGGTGTCGTCCGCACCGAGGTGCTCGCCGCGGAGGAGGGGGGTCAGCACGCCGGGCCAGGTACGGGCCGCCACGCTGTCGCCGCCGTCCGGGGTCACAACGTTCATGGTCCGCTCCTGGGGTCCACAGCCGATAGAGGTATCCCTCCCACCCTATCCAGCCCCGGGGACAGCGAAGAGCCCCGTCCATCGGATGGACGGGGCTCCCGCTGTGGCGGTCAGCTGAGGTGATCAGTGGTGGCCGTGGCCGCTGGTGATCTCCTTGTACTCCTCGGCAGTGGGCTTGGCGATCTGGTTGTTCTCGCCGTAGTAGCTCTTGCTGAGCCTGGCCCGCAGCTTCTGCAGCGCCGACGGCTTGCGCTCGACACCGTTCTCGTCGACCGTCGGGCCGATCTCGAACGGCTTGTACTGCTCGTGCGCCGTGAGCGTGTGCAGCTGCCCCGGGCTGAGCGGCTCGTGGATCTCGACGAACTCACCGTGCGGCAGGCGCTTGATGGTGCCGGACTCGCGCCCGTGCAGCACCTTCTCCTTGTCGCGGCGCTGGAGGCCGAGGCAGATCCGCCGGGTGACGACGAACGCCAGGACCGGGCCGACGAAGAAGGCGATCCGTACGAACCAGCTGATCGCGTTGAGCGACAGGTGGAAGTGGGTCGCCCAGATGTCGTTGCCGCCGCCGATCAGCATCACGAAGTAGATCGTCACCCAGGCGACACCCAGACCGGTACGGGTCGGAGCGTTGCGCGGACGGTCCAGGATGTGGTGCTCGCGCTTGTCCCCGGTGATCCACGACTCGATGAACGGATAGAGCGCGAGGGCCGCGAGGATCACACCGAAGAGGACCAGCGGGATCAGCACGCCGAGGACCAGCGTGTGGCCCCAGAGGTTGATCTCCCAGCCCGGCATCACACGGACGAAGCCTTCGGCGAAGCCCATGTACCAGTCCGGCTGGGCGCCCGTGGACACCTGGTCGGGACGGTAGGGGCCGAGCGCCCAGATCGGGTTGATCGTGGCGATCGCCGCGATGATCGAGATGAAACCGAAGACCAGGAAGAAGAAGCCTCCGGCCTTGGCCATGTACACCGGGAGCAGCGGCATGCCGACGACGTTCTTGTTCGTCTTGCCGGGCCCCGCGAACTGCGTGTGCTTGTGGAAGAACACCAGGATGAGGTGGCCGACCACGAGGCCGAGCATGATGCCCGGCAGCAGCAGGATGTGGATCGAGTAGAACCTCGCGATGATGTCCGTACCGGGGAACTCCCCGCCGAACAGGAACATCGAGATGTACGTACCGACGATCGGCATCGACAGGATGGCGCCCTGCGTGAAGCGCACACCCGTACCGGAGAGCAGGTCGTCCGGGAGCGAGTAGCCGGTGAACCCGGTGAACATGCCCAGGACGAACAGCAGGAAGCCGAACAGCCAGTTGATCTCACGCGGCTTGCGGTACGCGCCGGTGAAGAACACCCGGAACATGTGCACGAACATGCCGGCGAGGAAGATCACCGCTGCCCAGTGGTGGATCTGCCGGACCAGCAGACCACCGCGGACGTCGAAGCTGATGTCCAGGGTCGAGGCGTAGGCCTCGGACATCCGGATGCCCTGCATCGGCTCGTACGAGCCGTGGTACACGACCTCGTTCATGCTCGGGTGGAAGAACAGCGTCAGATACACACCCGTGAGGATGATGATGATGAAGCTGTAGAGGCAGATCTCACCGAGCATGAAGGACCAGTGGTCCGGGAAGATCTTGCGCATGTTGGCCTTGGCCAGGCCGTAGATGCCCAGCCGGCCGTCCGCCCAGTCGGCCACCCGCTCACCGGCGGGCGCCTTGCGCTGTGTTTCCGTCGCAGTACTCATCCGCGCTCCCAGAAGGCAGGACCGACGGGCTCTTCGAAGTCACCGAGCGCCTCGAGGTTGCCCTCGCTGTTCACGCCGATCCGCAGCTGCGGAAGGGCGTGACCGGCCGGACCGAAGATGACGCGGGCGCCGTCGGAGAGGTCGAAGGTGGACTGGTGGCACGGGCAGAGCACGTGATGCGTCTGCTGCTCGTACAGGCTGATCGGGCAGCCGACGTGGGTGCAGATCTTGGAGAAGGCCACGATTCCCTCGTGGGCCCACTCGCGCTCACGCTTGTCCTTGATGTTGTCCGGCTCGATGCGGATGATCATCAGGGCGGCCTTGGCGATCTGCGACTGGAAGTCGTGCGCGTCCTCCTCCAGGCCCTCGGGCATGGCGAAGGTCAGCGAACCGACGACGACGTCCTCGGGACGCAGCGGCTCCATGGTGTTCATGTTGACGAGCAGCTTGCCCTTGGCCCACAGGGTGTTGCGGAGCTTCTTCTCCGGCAGCGGACCGAGGTCCCGCAGCAGCACCACACCGGAGAGCGGCACCAGGGCCAGCGCACCGAACATCGTGTTGCGGATCAGCTTGCGCCGTCCGAGCGCGGACTCCTGGGCGCCGGCCGCGAAGTCGGCCATGACCTTGGCCTTGACCTCGGGCTCCGCCTCGATGGCGTGCCGGTCGTCGGCGACCTCCACGTCGGACATCAGGGTGCGCGCCCAGTGGACGGCGCCCGCGCCGATGAGGAAGAGCGCCAGCCCCAGGGTCAGACCCAGGGAGAAGTTGAGCGCGCTCACGTGGCCGAACGGCCAGATGTAGACGATCTTGTCGACCGGGAAGATGACGTACGAGGCGATGAAGCCGATCGTCGCCAGCATGGACAGCGTGAACATGAAGGCGACGGCCCGCTCGGAGCGGTTCGCGGCCCGTTCGTCGATGTCCTGGATGCGCGGCTTGTGGGCCGGCAGCCCCGGGTCGGCGAACGGGTCGCCCGCACCCTCTACCGCGCCGTGCGCGGTGCCCTGCTCTACCGGCAGGTTCTCTTCTGGAATCTGTTGGCTACTCATGACTTCTTGGCCTTAGCGGTGTGGGCCGCGACCCATACGGCGATGGCGACCAGGCCGCCCAGGCCGAAGATCCAGCCGAAGAGACCTTCGCTGACGGGGCCGAGGCCACCGAGCGAGAGCCCGCCGGGGGTCTCGGACTCATTACCGTTGACGGTCTTGATGTACGCGATGATGTCTTTCTTCTCCTGCTCCGGCATGGTGCTGTCCGGGAAGGAGGGCATGCTCTGCGGGCCGGTCTGCATGGCCTCGTAGATGTGCTTCGGGCTCACGCCTTCGAGGCTCGGGGCGTACTTGCCCTTGGTCAGGGCACCGCCCTCGCCCGTGAAGTTGTGGCACTGCGCGCAGTTCGTGCGGAACAGGTCGCCGCCCTTGGCCACGTCGGCGCCCGAGGGGTCGACCTGGCTCTGGGTGGGCGTGATCGGACCGGCGCCCAGGGACGCGACGTACGCCGCGAGCTGGTCGATCTCGGCCTGGGTGTAGATGACCTTCTTCTTCGGGACCTGGGCGCCCGGCTGCTGAGCCGGCATGCGTCCGGTACCGACCTGGAAGTCGACGGCGGCGGAGCCGACGCCCACGAGGGACGGCCCGTCGGTGGTGCCCTGACCGCCGGATCCGTGGCAGCTTGCACAGCCCACGGAGTAGAGCTTCTTGCCCTCGTCGATGGCGAGGGACTGGGCGGTTTCGTCGGCCTGCGCCTTACCCGCAGGCGCAAACGCGGCGTACAGCCCCCCGGTAGCCGCCAGCGCGAGGAGTAGTACGACGACTGCCGCCAGCGGATGGCGTCGTCGTGCGGAGAGCTTTTTCACGGATTACCCCGGTGTCAGGATCTTCTGCGTCGATGGTGAGTGGGTGCGAGCCCGGTTACTTGATCATGTAGATCGTGGCGAACAGGCCGATCCAGACGACGTCGACGAAGTGCCAGTAGTAGGACACGACGATGGCGGCGGTGGCCTGCTCATGGGTGAATCTCGAGGCCGCGTATGTCCTGCCCAGGACGAGCAGGAAGGCGATGAGACCGCCTGTCACATGCAGACCGTGGAAGCCGGTCGTCAGGTAGAACACCGAACCGTACGGGTCGGAGGACAGGGAGAGACCCGCCTCCTTGACCAGCTCGGTGTACTCGAGGACCTGGCCTCCGATGAAGATCGCACCCATCACGAACGTGATGATGAACCAGGTGCGGAGCTTCTTCACATCGCCCCGCTCCGCGGCGAAAACGCCGAGCTGGCAGGTGAGAGAGGAAAGCACCAGGATCGTGGTGTTCGTCGCCGAGAACGGGAAGTTCAGATGGTGAGCCATCTCCTTCCAGTGATCGGGTCCCATCACCGATCGCAGGGTGAAGTACATCGCGAAGAGGGCCGCGAAGAACATCAGCTCGGAACTCAACCAGATGATGGTTCCGACGCTGGTGAGGTTCGGTCGATTGACCGACGGGTGCGCGTGCCCGGTTTCTACTGTCGTTGCTGTCGCCACGACCGACATTATGTCGGTCGCTTATCCCGCCCTCACTCCGGGGGGTGCCGTTCGGTGTGTCAGTGGTGTGTGTCCTCACCGAACGGCCCATCGAATCGCCGTCTTTACCGGTGCTGACAGGCAGTCCACCGGAGTACGATCCGCCCATCGGTTCATGCCCGGAGAGCCCCGAAGACACAGACGTCACGGAGGAACAATGCAGCCGACCGCCACGGTCCTGGTCTACAGCGACGACGCCAACACCCGTGAGCAGGTGAGGCTGGCAGCCGGGCGCAGGCCTGCGGCGGACGTGCCACCGGTGGAGTTCCTGGAGTGCGCCACCCTGCCGGCCGTCCTGAGCGCACTCGACCGGGGCGGCATCGATGTCTGCGTGCTGGACGGCGAGACGGCCCCCGCGGGCGGCATGGGCGTCTGCCGGCAGATCAAGGACGAGATCTTCGACTGCCCGCCCGTGCTGCTGCTGATCGGACGCCCGCAGGACGCCTGGCTGGCCACGTGGAGCCGTGCGGACGCCGCTGTGACTCATCCGGTCGACCCGGTCGACTTCGCGGACGCCCTGGCCTCCCTGCTGCGCCACAGGCTCTCCGTAGGAGCCTGAGGCGGAGGGGCCCCGAACCCCTCCGCGGTGTCCTTTCGGGGCGCGGCGCACTCCCGGCCGGATCAGACCTGGGGGCGCAGCCGCGCCGTCTGGACGTCGGTGCCGGTGGCCGGCGTGCCGCCGCCGTGCAGGGCGCTGCCCTTCTGCCAGGCGTCCCAGGCCAGATTCCAGTCGCCGAAGCCGTTGTCGAACGGCGTCATCGTCTCGCCGTCGCTTCCGACGACCTTGACGATGTCGCCCTCGCGCACGGTCTCGAAGAACCATTCGGCGTCGGCGGTGCTCATGCCCGTGCAGCCGTGGCTGACGTTCGCGTTGCCCTGTGAACCCGTCGACCAGGGCGCCGCGTGGACGTACTCACCGCTCCAGGTGACGCGTGTGGCCCAGTAGACCGGCAGGTCGTAGGACTCCGAGGAGCCCGCGGCGATGCCGATGCTCTCACCGCGCATGCGTACGAACTGCTCCTTGGCCAGCACCACCTTGACGCCGTTGCGCGTGTCGAAGCCGGGCTTGCCCGTGGTGACCGGCAGGGTGTTGATCACTTCGCCGTTGCGGAGGACGGTCATGGTGTGCTCCGAGGCGTCGGTGATCGCTTCTATGCGGTCTCCTGTCGTGAGCTTCAGGGGCTTCGCGGCGGCGCCGTAGAGGGCGTTGGTGACCTTGATGCCCTTGAGGTTGCTGCGGATGTCGATGGTGGCGTCGGCGGGCCAGTACTCCTTGGGCCGGTAGTGCAGGGTCTTGTCGTCGACCCAGTACCAGGAGCCCGTGACGGCGGGCGTGGACCGGACCTGGAGCCCGCGCTCCACGGTGGCCCTGCCGGCCTTGTCGGTTACCGGAGCGCTGAGTTCCGCCGTAAGGGGCTGTCCGACGCCGTAGGTGCCCGCCTGCGGGCCGAACGCGACCTTCAGGAACTTCTTGGCCGAGGTCGTGCCGAAGGCGTACGTACGGCTGCCGGGGGCGCCGTCGCCGTTCTCGGTCGAGACCTTGACCGTGTATCGGGTGCCGGCCGCGAGCGAGGTGGTGGAGTGCCACCGCTTCCCGTCGGCGTCGAGTTCGCCCGCCAGGTGGCGGCCCTCGGTGTCGACGGCCGTCACGTCCGTGATTTTCGCGTCGTCATCCTTGACGGTGACTTCGAGGGGCTTGTCGGGGTCGGCCTTCTCGTCCTTGGACGGGCCGTTGAAGTCGATCAGGTCGGCGGCGTCGTAGGGCTTCAGCGACAGCGGATGACCATCGGGCTCGCCACAGGCGGTCGCACCTGCAACCAGGGTCACGACCAGCAGAGTGCAGCTCACTACGGTGCGGATGCGCGGCGTGTGGTTCATGAACCCACGCTAAGAAGATTCATCCGATCCAGCGCGTTCAGTGACTGCAAACGGGGGCCCGGCCCGCTCATTACTG
>NZ_JBHWZS010000338.1:0-9254 GCF_042728155.1 Streptomyces sp. NPDC060209 | reverse complement strand
CGGAACGTTCCGTCGACGGGCGACGCACATACACAGATACCCTTGGCATGTGACCGACGCCCAAGAGACCGCAGCAGACACTTCACTGCGAACCACCGGGGGCGCTCCCCCGGACGACGTCGCCCCGGCGCCGATCCCCTTGCTCGAACCGCGCGAGGGCATCCCCCCGGTGGTGGCGACCGACGACGCGCTGGCCCGGGTGATCGCGGACTTCGCCGCCGGCACCGGCCCCGTGGCCGTCGACGCCGAGCGTGCCTCGGGCTATCGCTACGGGCAGCGCGCCTACCTCGTCCAGCTACGGCGCGAGGGCGCGGGAAGTGCGCTGATCGACCCGGTCGGCTGCCCCGACCTGTCCGCGCTCGGCGAAGCCCTCACCGGAGCCGAGTGGATCCTGCACGCGGCCACCCAGGACCTGCCCTGCCTGCGCGACATAGGCATGACCCCGACCTCTCTCTTCGACACGGAGCTCGCCGGACGGCTGGCGGGATTCCCTCGTGTCGGGCTGGGCGCCATAGTCGAGAACGTCCTCGGCTACGCCCTGGAGAAGGGCCACTCCGCGGTCGACTGGTCGACCCGCCCCCTGCCCGACCCCTGGCTGCGCTACGCCGCGCTCGACGTCGAGCTGCTGGTGGACCTGCGCAACGCCCTGGAGGAGGAGCTGGACCGGCAGGGCAAGCTGGGGTGGGCGCTGGAGGAGTTCGCCGCGATCGCCTCGGCACCGCCCGCTCCCCCGCGTAAGGACCCGTGGCGCCGGACCTCCGGGATGCACAAGGTGCGCCGCCGCCGTCAGATCGCAGTCGTACGGGAGCTGTGGACCGCCCGTGACCAGGTGGCGCAGCGCCGTGACGTCTCGCCCGGCAAGGTCCTCGGCGACGCCGCGATCATCGAGGCGGCCCTGGCGCTACCGGTGAACGTGCAGGCGCTCACCGCACTGCCCGGCTTCGGGCACCGGATGGGGCGCCGTCAGCTGGAGCAGTGGCAGGCGGCCGTCGACCGGGCCAGGCAGCTGGCCGAGTCGGAGCTGCCGCAGCCCGGCCAGCAGCCGGCGGGCCCGCCGCCGCCCCGCTCGTGGGCGGACAAGGACCCGGCCGCCGCGGCCCGGCTGTCTGCGGCCCGCACCGCCGTGTCGGAGCTCGCCGAGCGGTTGCACATGCCGCAGGAGAATCTGATCACCCCTGACACCGTGCGCCGGGTCTGCTGGGAGCCGCCCAAGGCCCTGACCCCGGACGCGGTCGAGACCGCGCTGGCCGGACACGGCGCGCGCCACTGGCAGATCGAACAGGTCGGCCCCCTGCTGCTGCGTGCCCTGGACGCAGGCGTCTGACCCGTCCCGACACGCGTACGCCCCCCTTCCGGATCCGGCAGGGGGGCGTACGCGTGTCGGGACCACACCATGGACCGCCTCATCGAGGAGGATCGAATTCACGCCAGTTACCCGGCCTCACCGGGCCACCGGCGGCGCCCCCTCCGCGTGTGACGTTCACCGCTCCGGCGACGGGGGGTGGGCAGTCTGGTTACCCGCAAGTAGCATGAGGGGCGTGGCGCGCCGATGCGTGCGCCCGCAGCAGTGCCATCCCGCACCCTGGAGGAGAGCCACCGTGCCTCGTACCATCCGGGACGTCGTCTTCGTCGACGGCGTCCGCACCCCGTTCGGCAAAGCGGGCCCGAAGGGCATCTACCACGAGACCCGCGCCGACGATCTCGTCGTGAAGGCCATCCGGGAGCTGCTGCGCCGCAACCCGGACCTGGACCCCGCGAAGATCGACGAGGTCGCCATCGCCGCGACCACCCAGATCGGCGACCAGGGCCTCACCCTCGGGCGTACCGCCGGAATCCTGGCCGGTCTGCCGCAGTCGGTTCCCGGTTACTCCATCGACCGCATGTGTGCGGGCGCCCTGACCGCCGTCACCGCGACGGCCGGCTCCATCGCCTTCGGCGCGTACGACGTCGTCATCGCCGGCGGTGTCGAGCACATGGGCCGCCACCCGATGGGCGAGAGCGTGGACCCGAACCCGCGTCTCGTGTCGGAGAAGCTGGTCGACGAGTCCGCCCTCTTCATGGGCATGACCGCGGAGAACCTGCACGACAGGTACCCCTCGATCACCAAGCAGCGCGCCGACGAGTACGCGGTCCGTTCGCAGGAGAAGGCCGCCAAGGCGTACGCCAACGGCAAGATCCAGCAGGACCTGGTACCGGTCTCCGTCCGCCGCACCAACGCCGAGGCGGGCGAGACGGGCTGGGGCCTGGTCACCGCCGACGAGCCGATGCGCCCCGGCACCACGCTGGAGTCCCTGGCCGGCCTGAAGACCCCGTTCCGCGCCCACGGCCGCGTGACGGCCGGTAACGCCGCCGGGCTCAACGACGGCGCCACCGCCTCGCTGCTCGCGTCCGAGGACGTCGCGCGCGAGCTGGGCCTGCCGGTCAAGATGCGCCTCGTGTCGTACGCCTTCGCGGGTGTCGAGCCGGAGGTCATGGGTTACGGCCCGATCCCGGCGACGGAGAAGGCCCTGGCCAAGGCCGGTCTCTCCATCGACGACATCGGTCTCTTCGAGATCAACGAGGCCTTCGCCGTGCAGGTGCTCGCCTTCCTGGAGCACTACGGCATCGCCGACGACGACCAGCGCGTGAACCAGTACGGCGGCGCGATCGCCTACGGCCACCCGCTCGCCTCCTCCGGCGTCCGTCTGATGACTCAGCTGGCCCGCCAGTTCGAGGAGCAGCCGGAGGTCCGCTACGGCCTGACGACCATGTGCGTCGGCTTCGGCATGGGCGCGACGGTCGTCTGGGAGAACCCGAATTTCGACGGAGGCAACAAGTGAGCACCACCACCACTGAGCTTCTGAAGGGCGCGGCCGAGCTGTTCCCCGGCGAGGTCGTCACGCAGGCGCACGTACGCCACCTCGACCTTCCCGGCGGTGCGGGCCGTTTCGCCCTCATCACGCTGGACAACGGCTTCGACCACACCAAGCCGACCACCGTCGGCCCGCAGTCGCTGGCGAACCTGAACGCCGCCATCGACCAGGTCGAGAAGGAGGCGGCCGAGGGTTCGATCACCGGTGTGGGTGTGACCGGCAAGCCGTTCATCTTCGCGGTGGGCGCCGACCTCAAGGGCGTCGAGCTCCTCAAGGAGCACAAGGACGCGCTGGCCATCGGCAAGGGCGGCCACGACGTCTTCCGCCGCCTCTCCGGCCTCGCGGTCCCGACGTTCGCGTACTACAACGGCGCGGCCATGGGCGGTGGCGTCGAGATCGGGCTGCACTGCTCTTACCGCACCGTCTCCAGCGCGCTGCCCGCGTTCTCGCTGCCCGAGGTCTTCCTCGGCCTGGTCCCCGGCTGGGGCGGCTGCGCGCTGCTTCCCAACCTGATCGGCGCCGACCGCGCCGTCTCGGTGATCATCGAGAACTCGCTGAACCAGAACCGCCAGCTCAAGGGCAAGCAGGTCTTCGAGCTCGGGATCGCCGACGCGATCTTCGAGGGCGCGGACTTCCTGGAGCAGTCGCTGATCTGGACCGCGGCCGTCCTCAAGGGCGAGATCGCGATCGAGCGCCCCGAGGTCGACCGCGGTGACGCCTGGGACCAGGCCGTCGCACGCGGCAAGGCCATCGCCGACTCCAAGGTGCACGGCGCCGCCCCGGCCGCGTACCGCGCGCTGGAGATCATCGCCGCGGCCAAGAGCGGCGACCTGGGCGCCGGCTTCGACGCCGAGGACCAGGCCCTCGCGGACCTGATCATGGGCGGCGAGCTGCGCTCCGGGATCTACTCCTTCAACCTGGTCCAGAAGCGCGCCAAGCGCCCGGCCGGTGCTCCGGACAAGGCCCTGGCCCGCCCGGTCACCAAGGTCGGCGTGGTGGGCGCGGGCCTGATGGCCAGCCAGCTCGCGCTGCTCTTCCTCCGACGCCTCGAGGTACCGGTCGTCCTGACGGACATCGACCAGGCTCGCGTCGACAAGGGCGTCGGTTATGTCCACGCCGAGATCGAGAAGCTGCTCGGCAAGGGCCGCATCAACCAGGACAAGGCCAATCGCCTCAAGGCCCTGGTCTCCGGTGTGCTGGACAAGGCGGAGGGCTTCTCCGACGCCGACTTCATCATCGAGGCCGTCTTCGAGGAGATCGGCGTCAAGCAGAAGGTGTTCGCGGAGGTCGAGGCGGTCGCCCCGGCGCACGCGATCCTCGCCACGAACACCTCGTCCCTCTCGGTCACCGAGATGGCGTCGAAGCTGAAGAACCCCGAGCGGGTCGTCGGCTTCCACTTCTTCAACCCGGTCGCGATCCTTCCGCTCCTGGAGATCGTCCGCGGCGAGCAGACCGACGACGCCTCGCTGGCCACGGCCTTCGGCGTCGCCCGCAAGCTGAAGAAGACCGCGGTCCTGGTGAAGGACGCCCCGGCGTTCGTCGTCAACCGCATCCTCACCCGCTTCATGGGCGAGATCCAGAACATCATCGACGAGGGCACCTCGGTCGAGACCGCGGAGAAGGCCATCGAGCCCCTCGGCCTGCCGATGTCCCCGCTGGTGCTCCTGGAGCTGGTCGGCCCGGCGATCGGGCTGCACGTCTCCGAGACCCTGAACCGCGCCTTCCCGGACCGCTTCACGGTCTCCGAGAACCTCGCGGCGGTCGTCAAGGCCGGCAAGCGCGGCTTCTACGTCTACGATTCCGGCAAGCCGGAGCTGGACCCGGAGGTCGCCGCACTCCTCAAGCAGGGCGACACCGTCCTGACGGAGGAGCAGGTCCGTGACCGCGTCCTGGACGCGGTGGCACAGGAGATCGGCCTGATGCTGGACGAGGGCGTCGTCGCCGAGGCCCAGGACATCGACCTCTGCCTGATCACCGGCGCCGGCTGGCCCTTCCACCTGGGCGGCATCACGCCGTACCTGGACCGCGAGGGCGTCTCGGAGCGGGTCAACGGGAAGCGGTTCCTGGCGCAGGGCGTGGCGAGCGTCCCTGCCTGAGGCAGCACCGCGAGCCTCTTCACCGATTCCGCATAATCAGCGGCAGCGGGCCGTACGGATCATCGTACGGCCCGCTTTCGCATGTACGGAAAAGTCGAGTACGTAGCCGAATCGGAATCATTTGATTGCAGACTCAACCTTAGAATCTTGTTATTCTTCACTCCTGCGACACGTTTGCTTCACTTGGCTGACCTTCCGGCGGATCCCCACCTCCGCGCTCCGCCTGCCGAGCCCGACGAACTGTCGCCGTGACGCGTGATGGTTGCTCGCCGTGAGGCCGAGCGGGGGAACACGGAGTAGACGAGCAATGAGCAACCCGGAAGCCTCTACCTTGCTGCGCCTTTACCGGCGCTTGCTGCCGCACGCCTTGAGGCATTTTCTGGTACGGCTCCTGCCGGCCCGTAACCGGCTGATCCTCCAGCACGGCCTGTCCGGTCTCGGTACGACCTCGCGTGTTCTGCGCAAGCACCTGAGCGTGCGGCTGAGCAAGCGCCTGCGGCGCGATGCCCGCCGGCCGGGTGTGAAGCTGGTCTGGTACGCGCGAGGGGTGCGTGCCGCCGAGGTGACGGAAGGGCTGACGCCGTCCATCGCCCGCGCCACCAATCTCCTGCGCGTGACGGACGTACTCGAACGTCACGGCATCCCGTACTTCTGCGTGCGTGGCAATTCCGTCACCATGACGGCCGTCGCGGTGCCGGCGGGCGAACGTCAGCGCGCCGAAAGAGCCCTGCGGGTGAGCGAACTCTCCTCGGGCGCCCTGATGGCCGGCGGCGCCGCCGGCGGAAAGCCGCTGCACGTCGATCAGCGCGCTTCCTGGTCCCAGACTTCGGACGAATCGATTCTGCGGATCTGGTGGCTCCTCACCGATCCCGACGGGCGGTGGACGCTCGGGCCCAACCACGCCTGTGTCGTCGAGTACTGGAACGAGGACAACGGGCTGCTCATCGCCCCCGTACCCAACCTCACCGCGACCGCCGTGGTCGCCGCCGAGAACCCGGTGCGGGTCCCGGTCAGCAATTTCACCGGCCCTGTCAGTGGCCTGGTCGACACACCGCCGCAGGTCGCGACGCGGTCCGAATTCACGCTGTCGCTGCCGGACGAGGTCAACTTTCCCGTCGACGCGGTCTACACCTGGGTCGACGGCGCGGATCCCGAGTGGATCCGCCGCCGGGCCACCGCGCTCGGCCGGACCGACTACCACGAGCAGGCGGTGAGCGCCGCGCGCTTCACCAGCCGTGACGAACTGCGCTACTCGCTGCGTTCCCTGCACCAGTTCGCACCGTGGCTGCGCACCATCTATCTGGTCACGGACGGGCAGGTGCCCGGATGGCTCCACACCGCCCACCCGCGGCTCAAGGTGGTCCCGCACAGCGACATCTTCAGCGACGCCTCGGCCCTGCCGACGTTCAATTCGCATGCCATCGAGAGCCAGCTGCACCACATCCCGGGGCTCTCGGACCACTTCCTGTACTTCAACGACGACGTCTTCCTCGGCCGCAGCGTGACTCCCGAGGAGTTCTTCCACGCAAACGGGCTCTCGAAGTACTTCCCCTCGAACGCGCTCGTCCCGATGACGCCGCCCTCCGCGGAGGACCCGCCCTCGGAGATCGCCGCGAAGAACAACCGCGTCGTCATCGCGGGGACGTTCGACCGCGTGCTGACCAGGAAGATGAAGCACGTGCCGCACTCGCTGCGCCGCGACATCCTCGAGGAGATCGAGGAGCGCTACCCGGCCGAGCACCGGCAGACGCAGCACTCGCACTTCCGCAGCCCGACCGACCTGTCGATCACCTCGTCGCTGCACCACTACTACGGACAGCAGACGAGCCGTTCGGTTCCGGGCAGGATCCGCTACACCTACCTGGACCTGGCCGCCCCCAACACCGGCAGGCATCTCAACAGGCTCCTCGCCCAGCGTGATTACCACACGTTCTGCATCAACGACACGGTGGACGACCCGGACACGGCGGAAGCCCGCACCGCGATGCTCAGGACGTTCCTGGAGACCTACTTCCCCGTGCCCAGTCCCTACGAGCGGCCCGGGCCGGGCACTCCGCAGCTCTCATACGACCTGGTGGACATCACCGGGCCGGAGCCTGCTTTCGACATACCGAACTCTGTGAAGTGGAACCAATGACCAGTGACCCTCAGGTGATACGCGCCGCAGCTCCGGTGATCGGAGAGGACGAGATCGAGGCCGCGGTGCGCGTGCTGCGCAGCGGCATGGTCGTCCAGGGGCCGGAGGTCGCCGGCTTCGAGGAGGAGTTCTCGAAGTTCGTCGACGGCCGCCACTGCATCGCCGTCAACTCGGGCACGAGTGCCCTGCACCTTTCGCTGATGGCGCTCGGGATCGGCCCGGGCGACGAGGTGATCGTCCCGTCCTTCACGTTCGCCGCCACCGCCAACGCGGTCCGGCTCGTTGGCGCGACCCCGGTGTTCGCCGATATCGAGCGCGACAGCTTCTGCCTCTCGCCGGGCGCCGCCGAGGCCGCGATCACCCCCCGGACCGCCGCGATCATGCCGGTGCACCTGTACGGTCACCCGGCCGCCATGGCGGAACTGACCGAGGTGGCCGAACGGCACGGCCTGGCCGTCGTCGAGGACGCCGCACAGGCTCACTCCGCGGCCCTGGACGGCACGCCGGTGGGTGCCTTCGGTGCCGCGGCCTGCTTCAGCTTCTACCCGACCAAGAACATGCACAGCCTCGAGGGCGGCATGATCACCACGGGCGACGCCGCGCTCGCACGCACGCTGCGACTGCTGCGCAACCAGGGCATGGAACAGCGCTACGCCAACGAGATCGTGGGCTTCAACGTCCGGATGACCGACGTGTCGGCGGCGATCGGCCGCGTCCAGCTGCGCAGCCTCGACGCCTGGACGGACCGCCGCCGCGCCAACGCGGCCGTGCTCGACGCCGGCCTGAGCGGCGTCGTCACGCCGCCGGTCGCCGAGGGCGCCCGCCACGTCTACCACCAGTACACGATCCGCGTGGACTCCGCGTCCGGCAAGGACCGGGACACGGTCTCCCGGGAGCTGCAGGAGCGGGGCGTCGGCAATGCCGTGTACTACCCCACCCCGGTGCACCGCCTCAAGCCCTTCGCGAGTGGCGAGAAGGCCCTCGGCTACGTCTCCGGGGACCTGGCCGAGACGGAACTCGCAGCGGCCCAGGCGCTTTCGATCCCCGTGCACCCGATGCTCACGGCCGAGGAGCTGGACCGTCTGACGGCCACCGTCAACGAGATCGTGGAGGAGCGCGCATGAGCCGGGAGAAGTCTCTGCGGGCGGGGCTGATCGGCCTCGGGTCGATGGGCCGCAACCACGCCCGGGTGCTGCACGGCCTCGACGGCGTCGAGCTGGCCGGTGTCGCCGACCCGGTCGCGGCCGAGGACGCCGCGCCCGGTTCCGTGCCGGTGTTCCGCAGCGTCTCGCAGCTGGTGGCCGAGGGCATCGACTACGCCGTCGTGGCCTGCCCCACCGCGCTGCACGAAGAGGTCGCGCTGGAGCTGGCCGCGAGTGGCGTACACGCTCTGATCGAGAAGCCGATCGCTCCGTCGGTGCGGTCGGCCGAGATCATCACCCGCGCGTTCACCGATGCGGGCCTGGTGGCCGGCGTCGGTCACATCGAGCGGTACAACCCTGCCCTCCGTGAGCTGCGCGCCCGCCTCGAACTCGGTGAACTGGGCGATGTGTACCAGGTCGTGACGCGGCGTCAGGGTCCCTTCCCGGCCCGGATCGCCGATGTCGGAGTGGTCTACGACCTGGCCACCCACGACATCGACCTGACCGCGTGGCTCACCGGCAGCCCCTACGAGTCGGTCGCCTCCGCGACGGTCTCCCGCAGCGGCCGGGTACACGAGGACCTCGTGGCGTTCGTGGGGCACCTGGCTTCCGGAGCGGTCACCAGCCATCTGGTCAACTGGCTCTCCCCGCTGAAGGAGCGGGTCACCATCGTGACCGGCGAGCACGGCTGCTTCGTGGCCGACACCCTCACCGCGGACCTGTGGTTCTACGCCAACGGCTCGCAGCCCACCGAGTGGGAGGGCCTGCGCCAGTTCCGCGGCGTTTCCGAGGGGGACGTGACCCGGTACGCGATCGTCAAGCGCGAACCGCTGCTGGTCGAGCACGAGACCTTCCGCGACGCCGTGCTCGGCAAGGAGGCCGACATCGTCACGCTCGAACAGGCCACCGGCACCGTGGCCGTGGCCGAAGCCGTTCTCGAAGCCGCCGCTCAGCGGTCCGCGGTTCCCGTGGGACCCGGTCGGCCGGTGGCCTCCGTCTGACCCGCTCACCCGGGTGGTCCGCGGAG
>NZ_JBHWZS010000337.1:0-9262 GCF_042728155.1 Streptomyces sp. NPDC060209 | reverse complement strand
GGGCGGCACCGGCCCGCCGGGGCCCTGAGGGCCCGTCAGGCCCGCGGCGTGAAGGTGACCACGTCCCCCGCGTGTTCGCCGCCGGAGAGCTGGCCGAAGCGGTCGGTGCGGATGTAGACGCGGTGCAGCCACCGGTCAGCTCCGTCCCAGCGTGGTGTGAAGGGCGTACGGGCGTGTGTCGTACGGAAGTTGTCGACGATCAGCACGTCACCGGGGATCAGGTACACGGCCTCGGTGATCTCGTCCAGAGCCTTGGACAGCGCCTCCACGGCCTCGACGTCCCGGGGGTCCTCGGGGGCCAGCAGCTCCCGGTCGTACCCGAGCAGCGGGTCGTCCGGGTCGCCGTAGAGCGGTTTCACCTGGGCGATCGCCCCGGGGTCCTCGACGCCGCCGCGGAAGGCGACGTCGACGCAGCAGGGCACCTTGCGGTCGAAGAGGTGGCTGCGGAAGCCCTCGGGGACCAGCGGCAGGGCCTTGCGGACCGAGCCGACCAGGGTCGCGGCCTTGCGTTCGTGGTCGGCACGGGAGCAGGCGAGCATCACGTAGTTGGGCTGGAGCTGGTGGTAGGCCATCTCCGTGTGGAATTCCAGGAGGGTCTCGGAGGTCTCCGAGGAGAGGTGGTGCGCCCCGGGCGACGGATACACGTCGTGGTAGACGGTGCCGCTGCGCAGCTCCTTGTACCCGGTGTGCAGGCCGAGTCGGCGGCCGACGATACCGAGCATCGCCTCCATGGTGAGCAGCGGGCGCTCCGTCGGCGCGGGGGTGGACTCGGGGGTGCGCGGCAGCTGTTCCCGCGGTTCGACGGGCAGGCCACGCAGCAGGAGGTAACCGTCCTCGTTGCCGGATACGTTGAAGGCGTCGAGCGGCTCGGCGATCGCGGGCGGGAGGTCTCCGGACGCCTCCTTCGCGGCCTTCAGGAAGGCCGGGAGGTCCGCGCGCGGCACCGCGGGCAGACGCGAGGCGAGTTCCAGGAGTTCGTCGCGGAGTTCGGAGCAGTCGATGACGGTCACGCGTCGTTCCTTCCTTTGATGTGAGCACGGGCGTACTGGTAGAGCAGTTCGGCGCCTATCTCGGTCGCCAGGACGGAGGTGATCCCGGCGTGGTCGTAGAGGGGCGAGACCTCCATGACGTCGAAGCCCACCGGCCGCAGCTCGCCCACGCAACGCAGCAGGGCCAGGACCTCGCGGGAGGAGAGGCCGCCGGGCGCGGGGGTTCCGGTGCCCGGGGCGAACGCCGGGTCGGCGACGTCGACATCGACCGATACGTAGACGGGGCGGTCGCCGATGAGCTCCTTGATGAGGGCGTGGGTCCCGGCGACACCGGTCTCGACGAACTCGTCGGTGGTGACGACCCGCACTCCCTTGCCGCGGGCGTAGTCCAGCGAGTCGGGCTGTGGGTTGTGGCCGCGGATTCCGATCTGCACCGTGCGCCGGGGGTCGATGACCCCTTCGTCGATGCCGTGCCGGAACGGGGTCCCGTGGTGGAACTCGCCCCCGTAGAAGGCGGGGTTGGTGTCGGAGTGCGCGTCGAGGTGGACCACGGCGACGGGGCCGTACTGCTCGGCCACGGCACGCAGCGCGGCGAGGGTGAGGGAGTGGTCGCCGCCGAGCATCAGGAAGGCGGCGTTGTCCTGGAGGAGGCCGCGCAGATGACGGTGGGCCGTCTCCATCGCGATGTGCATGTTGAACGGGGTGAGGTCGATGTCCCCGGCGTCCACGCAGTCGATGAGATCGAAGGTTCCCGGCCCCCGGTCGATGCCGACCCCGTGGATCAGGCCGGATTCGTTACGGATGGCTCGTGGGCCGAAGCGGGCACCCGGCCGGTAGCTGGTGCCCCCGTCGTAGGGTGCGCCGATGACGACGACGTCGCGGCCGGTGGGCTGCGGGTCGTGCGGCAGGCGCATGAAGGTGGGGATCTGCGCGTAGCGGGGCGAGATCGCGGTGTCGACGCGTTCCACGACGTCATCCCTCCTGTCGGACGGGCCGCGGGCGGCCGGTTCGGGGTCCGGGGCGATTCACTCGGTCTCCTTCAGCCGTGCCGCCACCTGGTGCACGGTGTCGGCGGTGCTCACCTCTGCGGGTGGCAGGCCCTCGACCACCACCCGGTCGAAGATCTCCCTCACCACCAGGGACTTGGCCTGGTGGATGTCGGCCTCGGGCACCCCGGCGTCCATCAGCAGGAGGCTGAAGGACGATGTCGTGCCCGAGCCCTCGTGCACACCGAGCTTCGGCCGGTTGACCGTCTCCTGCGGCAGCAGGGCGCTCATCGCCTCGCGCAGGACCCATTTGTCGCGGCCGTAGCGGCGCTTGAGCCCGGCCTCCAGTGACACCAGCAGGTCCAGTACGTCACGGTCCCAGTACGGGTGGGTCGACCAGTGGCCCTGGATGCCGGAGAGCACCGGGGTCATCTCGTTCAGCCCGTCGAAGGTGGCCATGTCGAACGCCACGGCCGTGTCCAGCTGGGGCAGCCGGTTCTCGCGGTGCATGCCGGCGAGCGGGATGTCGGCCCCGTAGCCGGTGAGGATGCGGCGGGCGGGCCCGTCGAGCGCGCGGTACAGGGCGGTGAGCGGCAGCAGGTACTCGATGATGTCCGGGTCGACGGATTCGGACGCCCAGACCGCGTACGGGAGCTGGTCGAGCAGGTCCGCCGTGGGAACGGTGATCTCCCGGTGGGCGGAGCCGAGATGCGTGGCGACCACCCGTGCCTCGGCGAACTCGTCCGAGGTGTCGGTGCCCATCGACAACGTGTCCAAGGGGCCGTCGGTGTGCGCGGCGGCGAGCGCGGCGACGCCGGACGAATCGATTCCTCCGGAGAGCACCACCAGCGGTGTGGTGCCGCCGGCGCGGACCCGGACGGCCCGCTCCAGCGTGTCGCGTACGGCGTCGGCCGCGTCGGCCTCGGGCAGGATCCGCCGGGAGACCGGCGGGGTCCACGTCCGGGAGGGCACGGCGGTGCCGGTACGCACGTCGAGGTCCAGCACCGTGCCGGCGGGCACCTGGTGGACGCCCGGCACCCGGCGGACCCTGCGCGCCTCGGCGACGGGCCGGCCGGACGGCGGGGCGTGAGCGGTCGCCGGGACGAGGGCCTTGATCTCGGTGGCGGCGAGGACGCGTCCGGGTGCCGGGAGGGTGTAGAGGGGGACGGAGCCCGCGTGGTCGGTGGCCAGGAGCACCCGGTCACCGAGGGCCACGGCCGCCGCGAACCGGCCGTTGAGCAGCCGGAAGGCGTGCAGGTCGTAGACGCCCAGCAGGGCGAGCAGCAACTGCGCGTCCGTGCGGGAATCCGTGCCGGCCGGAAGAAGGGTGAGCAGTTCGTCCCTGTTGTAGAGCTCGCCGGCCAGGACGAGCGCCGTGTCCCCGGAGCGGGCCACGGCGTCCCCGGCCGAACCCGAGTGCACGAGGACGGTGTTCAGGGTCTGGTTGCGGAGGGCTTCGGCCACGCTTTCGTGGGCACCCCGGGTGGCGAACACGGGCCCGGGGACCCGGTCCCCGCCCTGCTGGGCGGAGACCAGGAACCCCGTGGCCGCGGGGAATGTGTGCGTCATGATCAGATGCTCAGGGCACCGAAGCCGCCGGAGGTGAAGTCGTAGTTCACCGGGACCTCGATCAGGAACGGGCGGCCGAGACCAGCTCCCTTGCGCAGTGCTGCGAGCAGGTCCTCGCGGGAGTTGGCCTTGACGGCCTCGACGCCGTTGGCGCGGGCGAGTTCGGTGAAGTCGACTCCGGTGAACTTGACGGCCGGGTCGTGCGAGCGCTGGTGGCCGAGGTTCTGGTAGAGCTCGATCAGCCCGTTGGTGTCGTTGTTGACGACGACCGTCACGATCGGCAGGTTGAGCCGGGCGATGGTCTCCAGGTCGGCACTGTTGGAGTGGAAGCCGCCGTCGCCCGCTATGAGGAAGGTGGGCTGGCCGGGGCGGGCCATCTGGGCGCCGATCGCCGCCGGGATGCCGTAGCCGAAGCTTGAGCAGCCGGCCGAGGTGAGGAACCCGAAGGGCTGGTCGGCGCGGGCGAAGAGCACCCCGTAGTGCCGGAAGAAGCCGATGTCGGAGACGATCGTGCCCTCACCGGCTGCCGCTGTCTCCTCCATCACCGTGTTCATGGAGTCCATCACCTGGTGGACCCTCATGCCGTCCTCGTACTCGGTGGGGTCGGCCAGGAACTCGGCGATGCGCTCGCGCAGCGGGGCGATGTCGTGCGGGGTCTTCTCCGCGAGGTCCGAGGTGGCGGCGTCCAGGTGCTCGACGAAGGCCAGCACGTCGGTGACCACGTCGACGTCCGGGCGGTACACCCGCGGGATCGGGTTGACGGTCGGAGAGACCCGGACGGTCTTCTTCTCACCGCCGCGGGTCCACATCGAGGGGCGCAGGTCCTCGGCGTAGTCGTAGCCCAGCGTCACGATGACGTCGGCCGGGCCGAAGAGTGTCTCCAGGGCGGGGAAGGACAGGATGCCGTCCATGTACCCGGTGACGGCCCCGTAGTTGAGGTGGTGGCCGTGCGGAAGGACACCCTTGGCGATGTACGTGGTGATGACGGGGACGTGCAGGCGTTCGGCCAGGGCCCGGATCGCGGGAACCGCGCCGGAGCGGATGGCCGCCGCGCCGACGACGAACACCGGGTGCTCCGCACCGGCGACCAGGGCCGCGGCCTCGTCGGCGGTGGCCTCCCAGCCGGCCTGGACGGCGCCGACCGGCTTGGCCGGGGTCTGCGCGGCGGGGTGGGTGACCGAGGCGTCGACGTCGGTGCCGAGCAGGTCGACGGGGATCGAGATGAAGCTGGGCCCGACGGGCTCGGTCATCGCGGCTGCGACGGCGGAGTCGACCAGATCGGTGATCTCGTCGGGGCGCTGGAGCTCGACGGCGTACTTCGTCATGGGGCGCATGACGGCGACGGAGTCCAGGCACTGGTGGGTGTCGTTGGGGAAGATGTCGTGCGACTCGGACTGGGCGGCCAGCGCGATGACGGGCGAGCGGTCCAGGATCGAGGTCGCCACACCGGTGGCGAGGTTCGTCATGCCGGGGCCGAGCGTGGCCCAGCAGGCCTGCGGCCGGCCGGTGATGCGGGCCAGAACGTCGGCGGCGACGCCGGCGGTGAACTCGTGCCGGGTCAGGACGAAGTCGATTCCCGGTGCCTCGTCGAAGAGTATGGAGGCGGCTTCACGGCCGACGACACCGAACACCGTCTCCACACCGTGCTCGTGGAGACGCTTGAGCAGTGCGTGTGCGGCCGTCGGGTTGTTGCTGGGCTTGGTCGATACACGGGACATGCGGCGTCGTCTCCAGGATGTCGACGGGAAGCGGATTCCCGTCACCGTGCCGGTGTGCTCTCTCCACCACCTCTCCAGCGCCTATCCGAGCGCGCTCCGGTGCGCTTCGGTGCCGCCCGGGCCGTTCGGGGCTCGCACTCGCGCCGACTGTGATAGATGAATTGACATACGAGAAAACACATAAAGCTATCGCAGAGGGAAGAAGACGATCATGACCGGTACGACTACCCGGGACCCTGCCGGGTTCGTGGTCCACACCGCTCCGGTGGGACTCTCCGACGACGGGCGGGACGACTTCACGGTGCTGGCCTCGACCGTGCCCACGCAGGTCAGCGCCGTGTTTACCAAGTCCCGCTTCTCCGGCCCGAGCGTGGTGCTCAGCCGGGCGACGGCGGCCGACGGGCAGGCACGCGGGGTGGTCGTCCTCGCCCGGAACGCGAATGTCGCCACCGGCCCGGAGGGCGAGAGCAACGCCCGGGAGGTGCGGGACTCGGTGGCCGCCGCCACCGGGCTCGCCGAGGACGAGCTGCTGATCGCCTCCACCGGGGTGATCGGCCTCCAGTACCCCATGGAACAGATCCGCGCACACATCAAGACTCTCTCCTGGCCGTTCCCTGAGGGCGGGATCGACCGTGCGGCGCGGGCCATCATGACGACCGACACCCGGCCCAAGCACGTCGCTGTGCGTTGCGGCGAGGCGACGCTCGTCGGCATCGCCAAGGGCGTAGGGATGCTGGAGCCCGACATGGCGACCCTGCTGACCTTCTTCGCCACCGACGCCCGGCTGCCCCAGGACACGCAGGACCGGATCTTCCGGAGCGTCATGGACCGTACGTTCAACGCCGTGTCCATCGACACGGACACATCGACCAGCGACACGGCGGTCCTGTTCGCCAACGGGCTGGCGGGCGACGTGGATCCGGCGGAGTTCGAGGAGGCGCTGTACGAGGTGGCGCTCGCCCTGGTGAAGAACATCGCCTCCGACGGCGAGGGGGCAAGCAAACTCATCGAGGTGCGGGTCACCGGAGCCCGGGACACGGCGCAGGCCAAGCGCGTCGGCAAGACCGTGGTCAACTCACCGCTGGTCAAGACCGCCGTGCACGGCAGCGACCCCAACTGGGGCCGGGTGACCATGGCGATCGGCAAGTGCACGGACGACACCGACATCCTCCAGGAGAACGTTACCGTCCGCTTCGGCGGGACCCTGGTCTACCCCCAGCGCGCCGACGGACCCGGTGACGCCGCGCTGCGAGCGGAGGTCGCCGAGCACATGCGCGGCGGCGAGGTCGTGATCGGTATCGGACTGGGCATCGGCGACGGGGAGTTCACCGTCTACGGCTGCGACCTGACGGAGGGGTACGTCCGGCTGAACTCCGAGTACACCACCTGATCCGCCGCGCCCCGGCCTCGTCACTGACTCAAATGTGCCGCCTCACCGCACCTTCTCCGTAGGGTGACGGGTGATCAGCACAACGTGAACGAGGTGGCACATGAGTCAGTCGCGAAGGTCGGTCCTCCAGGGCGCGCTGGGCGCCGGGGCGGCAGGGCTGCTGGTCGGCGGCGCCGCCCCGCTGCCGGCCGCACACCCCCGTCGGGCGCCGAAGGGCACAACGACCGGCCTGCGCTGGCTGGGCGTGGCCGGCTGGGAGCTGTCGTTCGCGGGCCGCAGCATTCTCTTCGACCCGTATCTGAGCCGGATGCCGTACGCCGACGAGGGCGGCGCCCTCGATCCGGCGCTGCCGCTGCGCCTGGACCCGGATGCGGTGGAGCACGTGGCGGAGAAGGAGTTGACCGGGCCGCCCGAGCTGATCCTGATCAGCCACGGGCACTTCGACCACCTCGCGGACGTGCCGCACCTGTTGTCCCGGCCGGGCTGGGGCGACCGGCGCGTCCGGACGCTCTGCGACACCACGTCACGTCATCTGCTGGCCGCGATGGGCACACCCGCGCGCCGCATGGCGGACGTGGTGGCGGTGAGCGGGGGCGATCACCTCCAGTTCGACGGCTACAGCGTGGAGGTGTTCCGCAGTCTGCACAGCAGGCAGGAGGACTACACGTCCTTCGCCCCCGGGACGCGGGACACCGTCCCCGCGCGGCCGCGGACTCTGGGCGACCTGGTCGAGGGGCAGACGCTGTCCTTTCAGGTGTCCGTCGAGGGGGGCCCGTCCGTACTGCTGAACGGCACCAGCAACGTCGCGGAGCGGGAGCTGGCCGGCGTGAGGCCCGATGTAGCGGTGATCGGGATGAGCGGTCATGCCGCTGTCCACGGCTACCCGGACCGACTGCTCACCGCGCTGGGCTCACCGCCCGTGCTCCTGCCCTGCCATCACGACGACATGGTGACCCCGCTGGGCGACTCGGGACTCTTCCGCACCGTCTCCCCCGATGCGGCGACGGCACTGGCGCGGGCCGCCGAGCGCGGGGCTCCGGACAGCGGCACACGCGTACTGGCACCCCGGCATCTGGAGCTGCTCGACATCACAGCGCCGTGACCCGAGCGCCCGGACGGTCGAAGCCACCGGGGGCCGAAGCCACCGGGGCTCGAAGCCACCGGGCCACCTCGACCCCCGGCCCCCGAAGCCTTCGAGTGCCCGAAGCGGTCAGTCCCCCGTTCGCCGGACGCCCGTTTCGGGCACCCGCGCCCCGGCACACGACCCCGTCGGCATACGGTTTCCGCCATCACTGGACTAGACCACCGAAGTCGCGCCGTAGGGGCCGGAAAAATGCGCTGAGTAACCACACCCTCCACACACGGCCGCCCGTCTCCCTCACAGCGGAAGCACACCCTCCACCGAGGCGCAATGTTCTGGGGGCCGTGACCCGGCGAACGCCGATTGGCATATGCCTCGGCGATTACTCCGCGCAATTCGCGATCATGCGCGTCCGGCCACTCCACCGCCGCACACGTTATCCACGGTTTCCCGCGCACGCCTTTCGCCCTCCTCGGCACGACAGTTTTCAGCCGCACCCATCCCGGCCTCGTTGACGCAGCAAGGTTGGCTGATTACTGTCCCGACTCAATAGGACATGGGGCAGAACCCGCTACGCGCGTAGTGGCCGAAGCCAGACCACTGCATTCCCTTCATCGACCAGCGCATCCATAGACATTGCGTGCGAAAATCCAGCAGTTCATGGCAGGGGAATTCGGTCATGGACAGGCAGAAACGGGAGAACCCCTATGGCCGGCGTGCAGATTCGCATATTAGGTCCGATCTCCATGCTTTCCCACAACATGCCGGTCCCCCTCGCCGGACAACGGCAGCTCCGGGTTCTCACCGCCCTCGCACTTGTGTCGGGCAGAGCAGTCAGCACGCCCGACCTCATCGCCCACCTCTGGGGCGAACGTCCGCCCCGGACCGCCCCCGGCCAGCTGCAGACGAGCGTGTGGATGATCCGCCGCGCTCTGGCCTCGGTCGGCGCGCCGCAGGAAACCGTCCTGTCCACGGCTTCCGGTTACCAGCTGGACGTCGCTCACTGCGAGATCGACAGCGATATCTTCCGGCACAACGTCGCGACGGCGAAGAAGTTGATCCGTGCCAACCTCAAGGAGGAGGCACTGGAGCTGCTCAAGGACGCGCTCGCCCTCTGGCGGGGCCCTGCCCTGGCCACGATTTCGAGCAGTGTGCTGCAATCCCGCGCCGCCCGGCTGGAGGAAGAGCGCCTGGCCGCACTACAACAGCGCATTTGCCTGGAGATAACACTGGGCGAATACGAGGAGGCCATCGGTGAACTCACCGACCTCATAGCCCTTCACCCTCTCCGGGAAGAGCCGTACGCGCATTTGATGCAGGCGCTGTATCTCTCCGGCCGGCAGGCCGACGCACTCGCCGTGTTCCGAAGGGCCCGCAATACGCTGACCGACGAGCTGGGAATCGATCCCGGCCCCAGGCTGACTACGCTGGAGCGGGCGATCCTTCGTCAGGACGCGGACATGCTCTCGGCCGTGCCGGGGATGGCTCGGCACTGACCCTGGTCCGGCCCCAGCCGCCGCGCTCCCCGG
>NZ_JBHWZS010000336.1:0-9268 GCF_042728155.1 Streptomyces sp. NPDC060209 | reverse complement strand
GCGTCCGACCGCTCGCGACTACTTCAGGTGGAGCTGCTGACCCGGGAAGATCAGGTCGGCGTCGTCGACGATGTCGTCGTTCAGCTTGAACAGCTTCGCCCAGCCGCCCTTGACCTTCTTCGCGTCGGCGATCTTGCTGAGGGTGTCGCCGGCCTTCACCTTGTACTCGCCGTCACCCTTCTCGACCTTCTCGCCGGTCGGGGTGGTGACGGTCTTCTCGGGAGCCGTGCGCTTCTCGCTGCGCGTGGTGGGCTGCTCGGCCTTGCGCTCCGGCGCGGCCTGCGGGGCCGTGTCGCCGTTCTTGTCGGAGCCGGTGTCGACACCCGGGTCCACACCGTCGTTCGTCAGGCCGCCGGCACCGGCGCAGGCCCAGGCGCCCGGGCCCTGCAGGTCGAGGAGCTTCTCGGCGGCGGCTATCTGCTGGCCCTTGGTGGCCAGGTCGGCGCGGGCGGCGTACTGCGTACCGCCGGCGGCGGCCCAGCTGGACTGCGAGAACTGCAGGCCGCCGTAGTAGCCGTTGCCGGTGTTGATGGACCAGTTGCCACCGGACTCGCACTGGGCGACGGCGTCCCAGGTGTCGACGGAGGCGGCGGAGGCGCCGGTCGCACCCATCAGCGGCACGGCGACGGCGGCACCGGCGACACCGGCGAGGGTCGCGACACGGACGGCCTTGGACGGGCGACGGTGCTTGCCCTTGCTGGAAAGCAGCATGGTTCTCCTCACCGACGCCTACGAGGTGAGCTGTCGGGTTCGGGCCTGTGAGTTGCCCGGTCGCCCGCTCCCGCTGACGACTTCACCCCTAGCCGCACCCTCGCCCGTCTTCCGACGGCCGGGTCCGGCACTTACCTGGGTCCCCCGCTCCTGCCTACGGCGCTTTACGCGTCGGTCCCCTTCGGCCGACGGCAGGATTCGGCGTGACGGTCGAAGGTGCCCGCGGTGCGAGCGGCTCCGACCGTAATCACACGCAACCCCTACATTCAAAGATGGACATAACGGCTAATCAGCGCGTAACGGTCAGGCGTGGAGGATCGTTTGCGCAGGTCGGAGCCAATGTGGACGGACCGGGCGGGCCGAGCCCACCAGTTGAAGCAAAGAGACCCATGTCTCACTTACGCATAAGTGGACATAGGCCTCTGAACTACCCCCGCTTTCGGGGTGTTTTCCCGCTTTTGATCAGTTGGCCGCGGCGGTCTCCGCCTTGGCGTCCTGCGTGTCCGTCCCGAGACCGAGGAGGTCCAGGCTCTGGCCGGGAAGGATCAGGTCCGGGTCGGAGCCCAGCTCGTCCTTGTTGGCCTCGTAGAGCGCGGGCCAGCCGCCGGGAAGCTCCTGCGTGTCGGCGATCGCCCAGAGGTTGTCGCCCTCGCGGACGGTGTACGTCCCCTCGGCCCCCTGACGCGCCTCGGAATCGCCGCGCGAGGCGTGCCGGCCGGACTCGCGCCCCTCGTCCAGGTCCGACCCGGCGCTCGCCTCGGGGGCCGGCGTGCCGCGGTGCTTTCCGCCCTTCGCCTCGTCACCCGTCGAGGCACCGGACGTCTCGGACGCCTCGGGGGACGGAGTGGCGGACGGCGACGCGCCGGTCTCGCCGGCTTCCTCACCCTTGCCCGCGGTGTCGTCGGACGCCTTGCCGTTCGCCTCGTCCTTCGCGTCCGAGTCGTCCGCCGTGTCCGACGTGTCCGACGTGCCCGACGGGTCCGACGCCTCGGACGAGGGGGTCTCGGACGGCGTCGCGGTGTCCGAGGGCTCGGCGGACGGCTCACCGCCCGGGTCGATGCCCGGCAGCGTCCCGTCCAGGGCCAGCCCGGAAATCACCGCGCAGCTGGGCCATGCCTGCGGGCCCTTGGCGTCCAGCATCTTCTCCGCGACCGCTATCTGCTGCGAGCGGCTCGCGAGGTCGGCGCGCGCCGCGTACGCGGTGCCGCCGTAGGCCTTCCAGGTGTCCTGCGAGAACTGCAGGCCCCCGTAGTGACCGTTGCCGAGGTCGGCACTCCACATGCCGCCGCTCTCGCATTCGGCGACCCGGTCCCAGGTCGACGCGTCAGCGGCTTGCGCGCCGCCCGCACCGAGCAGCGGGATGGCAATGGCCGATCCGGTGACGCCTGCGGCGACGACGATGGCGGGTGCCTGGCGAGGGCGACGGTGTCTGCCGGTCGCGGAGCCCATGGGATTGCCTTCCGTGTGACTGACATGTGACGGGTGAGTCGAACGGTGAACCTAGCCCTACTCGAACGTGTGTCACAAGTCGATGCAGCGGAGATCACGTGAAAGTCACGGAGTTGACAGAGTGTCACCTTTTTCGGCCGGATGCCCGGGATCGAACTCCACGGGAAGCGTGCGCAGTCCACGCATGATGAGCCCGCCACGCCATCGCAAATCGGCAGGTTCCGCAGCGAGCCGCAGGTCGGGGAGGCGCCTGAGCAGCGTCGCCAGCGCCACCTGCCCCTCCAGCCGGGCCAGCGGCGCCCCCACGCAGTAGTGGATGCCGTGTCCGTATCCGAGGTGCTGATTGTCACTCCGCGCGAGATCCAGGGTGTCCGCATGCTGGAATCGCTCCGGGTCCCGGTCCGCGGCGGCCAGCACCACGAGAACGGGGTCCCCCGCCGCGATGTCCTGCCCTCCGAGCGTCACGGGTTCGGTGGCGTAGCGCCATGTAGCGAGCTCCACCGGCCCGTCGTAGCGCAGCAGCTCCTCGACGCCCGTGGCGAGCAGTTCCGTCTCCCCCGCCGCCAGCGAGCGCTCCAGGCGCTCGCGCTGGTCCGGATTGCGCAGCAGGGCGTAGGTGCCGTTGCCGATGAGGTTCACGGTCGTCTCGAATCCGGCGAACAGCAGGATGAATGCCATCGCCGCGGCCTCGTTCTCACTGAGGTGCTCGCCGTGGTCGCTCGCCCGGATCAGACCCGAGATCAGGTCGTCGCCGGGATTCTCCCTTTTGCGATGGATGAGTTCGGCGAGATAGCCGCGCATCTTCTTGACCGACCTGGCGACCCCGCCGCGCGGCCCCCCGCCGTGCCGGATCATCATGCCCGCCCAGTCACGGAAGTCGTCCTGGTCCTCGCGCGGCACACCCAGCAGGTCGCAGATCGCGTAGATGGGGAGAGGGAACGCGAAGTCGTGGATGAGGTCCGCCTTCCCCTCCTCCACGAAGCTGTCGATGAGGCGGTCCGTCAGCTCCTGCACGCGCGGTGCGAACTCCGCGACCCGGCGCGGGGTGAACGCCTTGGACACGAGCCGGCGCAGCCGGGTGTGGTCCGGCGGGTCGATGTTCAGCAGATGCGTCATCAGCTCCGCCTTGCGCTCCCCCGGGATGCCCGTCTTGCCCTTGGCGTTCGCGGAGCCCGCGTGGTGGGCCGGGTTCTTGGAGAGCCGGGCGTCGGCGAGGGCCTGCCGGGCGTCGGCGTACCGGGTCACCAGCCAGGCCTCGACACCGCTGGGCAGCGACGTGCGGTGCACAGGGCTGTTTTCGCGCAGCCAGGCGTAGGCGGGGTAGGGGTCGGTGGCGAACTCCCAGGTGAAGAGTTCGGGCGCTGCGTCGGGCGCGGAGGCCGTCTCGGGGCTGTCGTTCACTCCTCGACGCTATCCGGAGCGGTCCCGGTCCCTTCCGCCGCCCGGATCGCGTCCCGGTAGGCGCGGGCGGCGGCCCGCAGGGCGGCCTCCGGGTCCGTGCCGTCCTGCTCGGCCCGTACGGCGAGGGCCAGCAGCCGGTAGCCGACCCCGTCGCCTTCGGGGAGCGCTGCGTCGAGGCCCGCGGCACGGGCCCTGCTGCCCAGCTTGGCCGCCAGCGCCAGACCGGGCTGGCCGAGCGGCACCCCGTCGGTGACCGATTCGCGCTGCTTCTCGATCGCCTTCGTCCGCAGCCAGTGGGCGTGGACGTCCTCCGGGGTCTCGGCGGTCTCGTCACCGAACACATGCGGATGACGGTTGATCAGCTTCTCGACGATCGTGGCCGCGACGTCGTCGATGCCGAACGGCTCCTCCTGGTCCTCCTGCGCGATGCGCGCGTGGAAGACGACCTGGAGCAGTACGTCGCCGAGCTCCTCGCGCAGTTCCTCGCGGTCACCGTCCTCGATGGCCTCGACCAGTTCGTACGCCTCCTCGATGGCGTACTTCGCCAGGCCCTTGTGCGTCTTCTGCGAGGTCCACGGGCATTCGAGCCGGATCCGGTCCATGACCTGGACCAGATCCAGGAGCCGGGCTCCGGGCAGGTCGTACGAACCGGGCAACAGCTCCAGGTCCGGCATCTGCACCCGGCCCGAACCGCCGAGCCGGGCCAGGCCGTCGGTGAGGGGCTGGTTGCCCTCTCCGCCCACCAGCACCACTACGGTCCGGCCGCCCGCGCAGTCGTCCACCAGCTCCTCGGCCGAGGGCGCGGTGTGCTCGACGGCGACCCCCGCCTCCTCCAGATACGGCAGCTGCGGATGGTCCCGCTCGGCGCACAGCACCCGGTCGGCGGCGTGCAGCGTCTGCCAGGCGGGCCAGGACAGCAGACCGGGGGCGACACGGTGGCTGGCGGTGAGCAGGACGATACGGCCGGGGTCTTCAGCGTTCACACCCCGAACCTACCCGTGGACGGGCGGGGTCAGGCGCCTGCCTCGGGCTCCTGGCCCTGCACGGGGGTGACCTGCGTGAGCCACGGCGCCTTGTAGGTGCTGAGCTGGACCTTCTGGTTGTCCCAGCTGCCGAAGCGCGGGTTGACGTCGATGTGCAGCGCCTTCGAAGCGTCGGCGAGGGCCTTCTCGACGGCCTGCATCCCGGTGGGGCTCTGCAGGTCCGCGCCGAGCGCCTGCGCCAGCTTCTGGATCTGGACCTCTTTGCGCAGGGTCTCCTCGATCTGGCCGGGCGCCACCCAGCTCTGCTGCAGCATCTGCGTCCGCACGCCCTCGTCCCCGCCGGACTGCTCGGCGAAAGCGCTGCGGACCTGCTGGATCTCCTTACGGCTGACGCTCACCCCGGCGTCCTCGGCGGCCCGGTCCAGGACCTTTCCGAGGATCAGGCCGGAAAGCTTGGCCCGGATCAGCTGACCCGACTTCGTCACCAGTTCCTCCGGCTGCCCCGGCTTCTGCTGCGCCGTGCGCACGTCGGCCGCCTGCGCCTGGACGGTGGCCACGTCGATCCGGTCGCCGCCGACCACGGCCGCGGCACCGGGGTGGGCCTCGCTGCCGCAGGCGGTCAGGAGCGGTGCCGCGAGGAGCGTTGCGGCGGAAAGGGCGAGCGCGGTGCGACGACGGCGGTGCAAAGGAGCCTCCCGGGGAGAGTTTGTGCATCAGTGCACAAAGCCTTGCGGTGATCGATGTTAGGCAGTGGACGTGATTCGGGCCACTGCTTCGACCAACGATTTCCGGACCGGTCAGTGTGGGGTCAGGGACGAAAACCCCTCACGCTCGCCTGTTCCGGCCGTCCGCCGCCTCACGCCGAGCCGCGTACGTCCTGGTGGTGGGTCAGTTGGCGACGCAGTTCCGTGGGGAGCGGGTGGTGGGGGCCGTAGGCGCGCTCGGTGTCGTACAGAAGGGCCTGCAACTGGGCGCGGCCCGCCGTGTGGTCGCCCACCCCGAGCAGGAGGTGGGCGATCCGCCGGCGGATGTCGAAGGCCCGGCCGGGGCCGGTGGAGGTCGCGTAGCCGTTCTCGTAGTAGGGGAGGACGGCGCGGTACTCGGCGAGCGCGGCGGCCGCCTCACCGAGCTGCTCCAGGCACAGCGCGGCGTCGTAGCGGAACTGCAGGGTCTGGGAGTCGGCTGGGCCCGCCTCCGCCGCGCGGTCGTCGGCGAGGCGACGGAGCTCCGGGAGGGCGCGGCGGTACTGGCCGTCGTCCATCAGTGTGGCCGCGTACTGCTTGCGCAGGATCCGTACGACCGGTGAGTGTTCGCCGTGCTCCAGGGCCGCGGCGGGCAGGATTCCCCCGAGGATGTCGACGGCCTGGGTGATGAGGCCCTCGCCGAGCAGCCGCTTCACGTCGTCGACGGCCTGCGCCACGTTCGGCCGGGCGGGCGGCTCCTGAGGTGGGGCGGGGGCCTGCTGGGCGGGCGCCGACGCCGGCACGGCCGCCCGGTCGGGCCAGGGGGCGTGCGGGCGGAGGAACGGGCGGGTCGGGTCGAGCGGGCCCGAGGGCGAGCCGCCGGTGGGCAGCAGGGGCCGCAGGGACTCGTAGACCTCCTGGGCGGAGGCGGGGCGGTGCTGCGGGTCCTTGGAGAGCAGCCGCAGGACGAGTGCTTCGAGCGCCTCGGGGACCTCGGGCCTGAGATGGCGGACCGGGAGCGGCGGCTCGTAGAGGTGGCGGTGCAGGACACCCAGGGCGGTGGACCCGGCGAACGGCACGTCGCCGCTGAGGAGTTCGTGGAGGAGCACACCGAGCGCGTACAGGTCGGTGTAAGGGCCGACCGCGCCGCCCATCGCCTGTTCGGGGGCCATGTAGGCCGGGGACCCGATCGGGGAGCCCGTGTGGGTCAGGCGGGTGGTGTCGGTGTCCATGACGGAGGCGATGCCGAGGTCGAGCACCGTGAGGGTGCCGTCGGGCTTCACCATCGCGTTGCGGGGCTTGAGGTCGCGGTGGACTATCGGCACCGCGTGCACCGCGGAGAGCACCGCGCACAGCTGGGCGGCGATCGCCACGGCCCAGGGCCACGGGTAGGGGTCGTGCTCGGCGAGGTGGTCGGCGAGGTCCGCGCCCTCGACGTACTGCATGACGAGGTAGAGGTCCTCGCCGTCGCTCCCCGCGTCATGGACGGTGACGAGACCGGGGTGGTCGACCTGCGCGGTGACCCGGCACTCGCGGACGAACCGGCGGCGCAGATCGTCGGCCGCCTCACTGCCGGAGGGGCCCGCGACCCGGTCGGGACGCAGGAGCTTCACCGCGACCCTGCGGTCGAGCCGCTGGTCGTACGCCGTCCAGACCTGGCCCATGCCGCCCTGGCCGAGAATCGTCGCCAGCGCGTAACGCCCGGCGATGACACGCCCGTTCACCGGCCGTCACCCTCCTTGCGGAGGTAGTCGCTCAGCTCGTCGAGCTCGGCGCGCACCTGGTCCATGCGCTGGGGGGAGCCGGCCGGCCTCGGCGGATCGGCCGGAGACCCGGGCGGGGGCGCCGGAACCTGCGGATCAGGGGCGGGCGGTGCGGCGGGCGGGTAGCCGTAACCCCGCGGCGGCACGGCGGCGGTCGGGTGCGGCCCGTATGCGCCGTACCCGGGCGGGAAGTGGGGCGCGGACGCGGGAAGGTGGCCGGGGCGCGGGCCGCCGTAGCGCCCGTAGGGCTCCTCCGTGCCGAAGTGCCGCAGGTCCGTGTACAGGTAGTAGGCGATCACACCGGCCACGACGCCGATCAGCCAGCCCATGCCTATCAGTGCCTGGGTGTCCGTCCTCTTCTCCGGGTCGTCGGGCGTGGCCAGGATGAACACGAACAGTCCGACGTTGAGCACGAACACCACGGCCAGCAGGGCCCAGTCCCGGCTCCTGCGGGTGACGATCGCGATACGCAGCATCGCCCCCCAGGCGAGGAGCCCACAGCTCACCACGGTCAGCGTCACGAAAACCACGCGCAGCAGATTCAACGTCGCCGGGGACGGACGACGCTCCGGCGGATAGCCGTAGCCATGCATGAGCTGCTCCTGGAAAGCATGTGTAGGAAGTGTGCTGAGAGCGTATACACCCAGGCAGACAGTCGGTCCCCGTTGTGCACAACGCCTTTGGCCCGCCTGCTCGTCAGCTTCGGGGCGCCGGGTCGACCGTGCCGTCCGTCAGGCCGTCGTACATCCCTTGGAGCAGTTGTCCGCCGAGCCGGCCCGCCGTGCGCAGCGCGTCCTCGAACGCGGCGAGGGTGCGGAACTGCCGTCCGTACCGCTGCTGTTCGGCCAGGGGCAGCCGGGGCAGCTGGAGACGGCGGGCGTCGAGCCGGGTCGCGGTCGAGGCGTAGCTGCTGGCCTGGCGGTTGTTGGCGGTGCCGCGCAGGAACCCGGCGAGGAACCAGGGGTCCAGGGCGGCCGGGTCGGGGCGCAGCACCTGGAGGTTGCGGCCGAGCACCGCGCCGGCGGTGGCATCGTCGACGACCCTGGTGAGTGTTCCACCGCCGAGCACGGGCAGCACGACGTCGCCGGCTTCCAGCAGGAGCGGTTCGTCCTCCGGGGCGGTCGTGCCGGTCGGCGCGCCACTGGGGGCCGTCCCGGCGAGGACGTCGTGCTCCGTGAGGACGGGGGCGGTGCCGCCGCCCGTGCCGGAGCCGGTGCGCAGTTGCAGGGCACCGGAGCGGGCCAGTTCGCCGACCGTGGTCAGGGTGCGCCGGGACGGTTCGCGGGGTGTGGCGGGCGGCGGAGCGAGGCGGGCGGTGAGCTTCAGGGTCTCGTCCAGCCGTTCCCGTACCCGGTCGAGTTCGGCGGCTCCACCCGCTGCGGGGGGCGGCAGATGGCGGGCAGGGGCGAGGTCGACGTCGTCGTCGAGCAGTTCGATGACGGGGACCGCACGACTGACGCCGGGCCGGTCCACGGCGGCGTCGGCCACGGGGGCGTCCCCGCCGCCGGGGACTCCCGGGCGGTCGAAGGCGGTCCAGGCGTCCAGCGCGGTGTGCCGTACGGCCGCCCAGTCCATCCGGTCACGGCCGACGGCCCCCGGGGCGGTCTCGGGGGACTCGGCGGTGTCCACGACGAGGAGTTCGGGTGCGGGGCGCCGGTCCGCCCCGGGCTTGCGCAGCACCCAGAGGTGGAGCGGGATGCCGTACGGGGGCGCGGCGCCCGCCGGGAGCGCGATGACGGCGCGCAGGGCGCCCCGGCGCAGCAGATCGGCCCGGATGCGACGGCCGGACCGTCGGGATGCGGCGGCCGGCGGCATCAGCAGGACGGCGGTGCCGCCCTCGCGCAGATGGGCCAGCGCGTGCTGGACCCAGGCGAGTTCGGACTCGGTGCGGGCGGGAAGGCCGTATTCCCAGCGTGGGTCGTAGGCCAGCTCCTCATGTCCCCAGTTGCGCTCGTTGAACGGCGGGTGGCAGAGGACGGCGTCCACGGCGAGGCCCGGAAAGGCGTCCGTGCGCAGGGTGTCCCCGGCCCGTACGACGATCGCGCCCCGGGCCGCGTCCGATTCCGTGGGCGCCCCGGCCGTCCCTGCGGCTTCCTCTGAGTGCAGAGCGAGGCGGAGCGCGGTGAGCCCGGCGAGGTCGGCGTCGGCCTCCTGGGCGTACAGGGCCGCCGGGCCGGTGACCGCGCGCAGCAGGGCGCCTGTCCCGGCCGCGGGGTCGAGGACGGTGCGGGCGGCGGTCCGCCCCCCGGCCGGTCCGCCGCCCGCCCCGCGCGTGTCC
>NZ_JBHWZS010000335.1:0-9277 GCF_042728155.1 Streptomyces sp. NPDC060209 | reverse complement strand
CTTCATCCACCCCTTCGACCACCCCGACGTCATCGCGGGCCAGGGCACGCTGGGGCTGGAGATCCTGGAGCCCGGCCGCGTGGCGCACCACCCCGCCGGGGAAGCCCTCAGCGCCGGGTGAAGCGGGTGACCGTCACGTCGTTGTCGAACGAGTTCCGGTCGGCGACGTCGAAGAGGGTGGGGTCGAACTCCCCGCTGAAAGCCGGGATACCGGACCCGGCGACCACGGGATAGCTCTTGATGATCAGCTCGTCGATCTCGGGAAGCAGGGCGCCGGCGAGAAGGCCGCCGCCGCAGAGCCAGATGTCCTGACCCTCCTCCTGCTTGAGGTCGCGCACCAGGGCGAGCGGATCCTTGGCGACCACGGTGACGGCCGGGTCGGTGTCGGGCGCCAGCGTGCTGGACACGACGTACTGACGCAGGTGGGCGTAAGGGCTGGTGAAGCCCGCGTCCAGTCCGGGACGGTAGGCGCCGAGCCCCATCAGCACGGTGTCGAAGCGCAGGTTGGGCGCGTCCGTCAGCCCCGCTCCGGCGCGGACGAACGTGGGGACTGTCTCCGGGTACCGGGCGTTGACCCACGAGGCGTAGGCGGTGGCCTGCTCCTCGTCCCCTTGCGGATAGAAGTCGAACTCCCCGCCCGGCCCCGCGATGTAGCCGTCGATGGAGACGGCGACGTAGTACACGAGCTTTCGCATGAACATCCCCGTTCGTAGTACTCTACTTGAAGTGGTTTGACCGTAGTACTACATCTGGAGTGGTGTCAATGGTTCGCAGGAACGACACGCGGCGGGCAGCCCTCGTCGATGCCTCGATCGAGGTACTGGCCAGGGAGGGCGCGCGTGGACTGACCTTCCGGGCGGTGGACACCGAGGCCGGGGTCCCGAACGGCACGGCCTCGAACTACTTCGCCAACCGCGACGACCTGCTCACCCAGGCGGGCGCCCGGGTCTACGAACGGCTCCAGCCCGACGAGGCGACGGTGGAGCGGCAGCGGTCGAGCTCACCGGACCGGGAGACCTACATCGCGCTGACGCACGAGCTGATCGGCCGGATCAGCGCTTTCCGCACCGGTTATCTGGCGCTGCTGGAACTGCGCCTCGAAGCCACCCGGCGGCCTGAGCTGCGGGCGGTACTGACCGAGCGGGTGCGCGCGGACGTCGAGGCCAATGTGGCCTACCACGAGGAGTCCGGCCTGCCCGGCGACGCCACCACCGTCCGGCTGCTCTACCTGGCCTTCAACTGGCTCATCGTCGAACAGCTGACGCTGCCCGGGGTGTTCACGGAAGCCGAGCGCGACCGGCTCGTCGAGGCCGCGGTCGACCGCATCGTGGCAAGGTGAGGCGGGACCCGGCCCGGCCGTCCCGCCGCCTCACACCGCCGCCCGGAGCCCGACATGCCTCATCACCACGCGCGGCCGGCGCGTGGTGATGAGGGAGAACGGGCCCCGCGGGCGCCCCGGACTCTCTACTTGAGCGCCCCCGCCGTCAGCCCCGCGACGACCTGGCGCTGGAAGATGATGTAGGCGGCGAGAACCGGCAGCATCGCCATGACCAGACCCGCGAAGAGGCCGGACCAGTCCCCCCTGTACCCCTGGCTGGTGGCCAGTTCGACGAGGCCCTGGGAAAGAACCTTGTACTTCGGGTCGGTGTTCAGCACCGTCGGCAGCATGTACTGGTTCCACTGGCCCAGGAAGTTGAAGATACCGACGCTGATCAGGCCCGGCTTCGCCATCGGCAGCATCACCTGGAAGAACGTCCGGGTGTGCGAGGCGCCGTCGAGCATGGCCGCTTCCGCGATCGAGGTCGGCAGGGTCCGGAAGAACGAGGTGAGGAAGAAGACGGTGAACGGCAGCGAGTACGCCGTGTAGACCAGGATCATCCCGTGAATCGAGTTCAGCAGGCCCATGTTGTTCATGACGAAGAACAGCGGGACCAGCGCCAGGATGATCGGGAAGCTCATCCCTCCGATGAAGAGGAAGTAGATGAAGCGGTTTCCGGGAAAGTCGAACCGCGCCAGTACGTACGCAGCCATCGAACCCAGCAGAAGCGTGCTGATGAGTGAACCGCCCACCACCATGATGGTGTTGAGGAAGTAGTCGCTCATCCTGGCCTGGGTCCAGGCCCGTGACCAGTTCTCGAAGTGGAGCGTGTCGGGCAGGGACCAGGGCGTCGAGAGGATCGAGTCGTCGGTCTTGAAGGACGACATCACCGCCCAGAGCAGCGGCATGATGACGAGTACCGCCCAGATGATCAGCACACCGTGCGAGAAGACGTTGAGGACCTTGCCCTCGCTGCTCTTCGCCGGCCCGCCGACCGGGGCGTTCGTCTTCGACACCGGCGAGCGCGGGGCCGGGACGGCGGGAGGAGTCTCAGTGACCTTCATGTGTGCTCACCTCGTACAACTGTCGAGCCGGCCACCGGGACCGAACTGTTCTGCGTGCCGCCGGTAGTCCGGTCGCCGTTCCGCGCGGGGGCCGGCATCAGAACTCCAGCCGCTCGCGACGGCCCAGCCGCATCACGATGCCCGCGAAGAGCAGGGTGACGATGAGCAGCCCCACGCCGATCGTGGTCGCGTAGCCGGCCTGGGCGTCCCGGAAGGCCGTCTGGTAGACGTACAGCGGCAGGACGGTGGTGGAGTAGTCGGGTCCGCCCGGGCCCACCGTCATGACCTGTACGGCGGTGAAGGCCTCGACGCCGAGCGCCAGGATGCCCATGTAGACCCAGCCCGACTGCACGGTGTCCCAGAGCAGCGGCAGCGTGATCTTGAAGAACGTCGTGATGCGGCTGGCGCCGTCGAGCAGCGCGGCCTCGTAGAAGTCCTTCGGTATGGACGCCATTCCGGCGGAGAAGAGGACGACGAAGAATCCGACCGTCGACCAGATCAGTACGACCATCACGCAGTACAGCGCCAGATCGGGATCGCCCAGCCAGTCCGGCTGAAGACTCCTGAGGCCGACGGCCTTCAGCGTCGCATTCAGCATTCCGGACGTCGGGTTGAACGCGAACTGGAAGAGCAGGGCCACGATCACGATCGACAGGACCTGGGGGAAGAAATAGGCGATCTTGTAGAAGGAGGAGCCCCTTACACCGGCGACCGCGGCGTTCTTGCGCCGACGGCCGCCGACATTGAGCATGAAGGCGAAAAAGAGCGCGAGGCTCAGCGTCACCAGCGGCAGCAGCAGTGCCAGCAGCACACTGTGCTGCAGTGACTTCCAGAAGATGTCGTCGTCGAGCATCCGGCTGTAGTTGTCGAAGCCGACCATCTGGAAGTCCGGGCTCAGTCCGGTCCAGTCCGTGAACGAGTAGTAGATGGACTGGGCGAAGGGCCAGATGACGAAGATGGCGTACAACGCCAGTGGGGCTACGAGAAACCCCACGATGAACCGGTACTTGCCGTGCTGCATCGCTTACCGACCCCGATTTCTGAGCGGGTGCCGCCGCTGGTGACGGTGGCTCACTGGTGCTTGTAGTGCTTGATGGACTGGTCCTTGGCCGCTGCGTCCGCGAAGGCCTGGATCTTCTTGATGGTCTCCGCCGGGGTCGCGCGGCCTGCCATCATCTCGCCGATGCCGGCGATACCGATCTGCTCCTTCTGGAGCTTCACGTACCAGTCCTGCAGCCGCGGGTTCACCACGTTGTCGCCGGCCTTCTTCAGCACGTCGACACCCGACTGCATGGCGGTGGAGAGCGTCAGCCCGTCGGTCCCGCCGTTGAAGGCGCTGAGGGACTTCACCGACTTGGTGAAGTTCTTGGAGGACTCCTCGCTGAGCATGATGCGCAGCTGCTCCATGCCGCCCTCGGGGTTCTTCGCCTTCGCGGGAACGACGAAGGGCTCGCCGCCGGAGGCCCAGATCGTGCCGTAGGGAAGCTTGTCGGAGGAGTCCAGGCTGGACGGCGCCCCGACCATCATCTTGAAGTCCTCGGGCGTGGTGGGCGCGGCCTCGTTCTCCACCCACGAACCGTTCGGGATGAAGAGCGCCTTGCCCTTCGTCCACTCGGTCTGGGACTGGATGTGGGTCAGACCGGGCGTGCCCTTGAGGATGTAGCCCTTCTGGAAGAGCTCGTAGTACGCCTCGAAGGCGGCCTTGACGGCCGGGTCCTTCCAGGCGTTCGGCTCCAGGTTGTCGATCTTGTCGAGGACCTCGCGGCCGCCGATCTTGCCGATGAAGGGGTAGAGCGAGAACGGCAGGTAGTACGGGAACTTGCCGGGGTACGTCCAGCCGGCGATGCCCTTCTTCTTCGCCTTCTCACACAGCGCGAGCATGTCGTCCCAGTTCTCCGGGTACGTCGCGTCGAGCTTCTCGAGATTGGTCTGGGAGTACCAGACGCCGTAGACCGTGTACGCGTAGTACATGATCCAGACCGGGTCGCCGTCGAACTGGCCCATCTCCAGGACACCCGGGCGCAGCGTGTCGCGGACCTTCTTGGCGGGGTCGTCGTACGACGGGGCGTCCATAAGCGGCGTGAGGTCGAGCAGCTGCTTCTTTCCGACCAGGACACCCATGTCCATCTGCTCGGCACCGGAGTTGTCGATCAGGTCCGGCGGGGTGCCGCCGTTGAAGCGCGGCTGCAGCGTCGACTGGATCTTCTCGGTCGCGGCGTGCTTGACCTTCGGAGCCTTGGGGAAAGCCGCGTTGTACTTCTTCTCCGCGTCGATGGCGTACTGCTCGCCGAAGCCACCGTTGAAGATGACGACCTCGAGGGCGGCGGTCTCGTTGACACCGAGCGGGTTCTTCTCGCTCTTGGTGCCCTTTTCGACCTTCTCGTCACTTCCGCTGTCGCTGCTCGCGCAAGCCGACAGGAAGCTCATCGTCGGAACAGCGATCAGGCCGAGTGCGGCAGAACGCTTGATCACATCGCGACGGCCAAGGCCCTCATTCGTGCGGCCGGAGGTGGATCCCATGCTCAAGTCCTCGCCTTCTCCAGGACTCAGGCGGTGTACCGGTCACCCGTAGTGAATTCGCCTCAGCGAAGGGTCCCGCCACCGCGGTCAGTTGCGCTTGGGTCGTGCAGATTGCCGGATTACCAGATGCAGTGGAGGAGTCCCGGGGGAACGCACGGCAGGCCACCTCTCGCGCCCACAGCTGTTCCGCCCTCCCCCGCGTCCGCGTGCCGTTGTGAAGCGGCTGTGCAGACGCCGACAGGTATAGTCCACTTGCCGCCAACTGAGCAAGATCGAATGCATGGTTGAGCGGCAGTCTTTCCCGAGTTGAGACCTCACGGACACATCGGCACCGCGCGCCGTCGCACGGAAACGCCATTTTCCGCAATACGGTCGAATCACCGGCGTCAACCCCACGCAACACCCTTGACACACACGGTCACTTGGCTCCCTACTGGAACCCGCATCCCACAATGACAACGTTGTCCAATGCATGCCCCCGGGAGGAACGGCTCCGTATGCAGCCCCTACGTGGTCCTCAGCACGGCTCGCGCCACAGACACAACCACTCCGCCGCGGTCCTCGCGGCCTCTATCGTCATGGCCCTGGCAGCCCCCACCGCGGCCCTCGCCCAGCCGTCCGGCGCCGCGCAGAAGCCGTCCGGCGAAACGTCGTTCAGCTCCTCGTTCGAAACCGACGAAAAGCAGCCGGACTGGCGCAACACCGTCGAAGAAGGCACCGATGGCAAGAAGAGGGCATCGGGTGTCGACGGTGGCTTCTCCTCCGGAATACCGGGCAATGTCACCGATCAGGTCACGGATCTCCGGGCCAGCGGCGAGAACACCGGCGGCGGTGAGGTCAAGGAGAACCTGACCGACCTGGAGCCCGGCTCCAAGTGGCTGGCCTTCGAGCCCACGGGCTGGGTCGAGTTCGACCTCGCCGCGCCCACCAAGGTCGTCACCTACGCCCTCACTTCGGCCAACGACCACGACGAGCGGGACCCCAAGGACTGGACCCTGAAGGGCTCGGCCGACGGCAAGACCTGGACGGACCTGGACACCCGCACCGGCCAGACCTTCTCCGAGCGCCTCCAGACCAAGTCGTACGACTTCACCACGGACACCGCTTACCAGCACTTCCGGCTGGAGATCACGAAGAACAACGGCGCGTCCGACGCTCTCCAGCTCGCCGACGTCCAGTTCTCGAACGGGGACACCTCCGCCCCCACCCCGGACGACATGCGCACCCAGGCCGACCGGGGACCCTCGGGCTCCCCCACCGCCAAGCAGGGCGCCGGATTCACCGGGAAGAAGGCCCTCCGCTACGCGGGTACGCACAAGCCGGACGGCCGTGCCTACTCGTACAACAAGGTCTTCGACGTCAATACGGCGGTCACGAAGGACACGCAGCTCTCCTACCTGGTCTACCCGCAGATGGGCGAGACGGACCTCAGCTACCCCGCGACGCACGTGGCGGTGGACCTGGCCTTCACCGACGGCACCTACCTGAGCGAGCTCAAGGCCACCGACAGCCACGGCGGACTGCTCACCCCGCAGGGCCAGGCCGACGCCAAGCGGCTGTACGTGAACCAGTGGAACAGCGTGGCCTCGCGGATCGGCACGGTGGCGGCCGGCAAGACCGTCGACCGGATCCTGGTGGCGTACGACTCCCCCAAGGGCCCGTCGAAGTTCCAGGGCTGGGTCGACGACATCTCGATCGCCCCGAAGGCGCCGGAGAAGCGCAAGGCGCACCTCTCGGACTACGCGTCCACGGTGCGCGGCACCAACTCCAGTGGCGGCTTCTCGCGCGGCAACAACTTCCCCGCCACCGCGGTCCCGCACGGCTTCAACTTCTGGACGCCGGTCACCAACGCCGGTTCCACCAGCTGGCTGTACGACTACTCGCGCGGCAACAACGACGACAACCTGCCCACGCTGCAGGCGTTCAGCGCCAGCCACGAGCCGAGCCCCTGGATGGGCGACCGCCAGACCTTCCAGATGATGCCGTCGGCGGCCTCCGGCACCCCCGACGCCTCCCGCACGGCCCGCGCGCTGCCGTTCCGCCACGAGAACGAGACGGCGACCCCGCACTACTACGGGGTGACGTTCGAGAACGGCCTCAAGGCCGAGATGACGCCCACCGACCACGCGGCGCGGATGCAGTTCACCTACCCCGGTGACGACGCGAGCCTCGTATTCGACAACGTCTCCAACGACGGCGGTCTCACCCTCGACGCGAAGACCGGTTCCTTCACCGGCTACTCCGACGTGAAGAGCGGCGGTTCCACCGGGGCCACCCGACTCTTCGTATACGGCTCCTTCGACGCGCCGGTCACGGACAGCGGCAAGCTGAAGGGCGGCGGCGGTGACGACGTCACCGGCTTCTTCCGCTTCGACGCGGGCAAGGACCACAAGGTCGGCCTGCGCCTGGCCACCTCGCTCATCAGCGTCGACCAGGCGAAGAAGAACCTCGCCATGGAGCTTCCGGCGAAGGCCTCCTTCGACAAGGTGAAGAAGGACGCGCAGAAGGCCTGGGACAAGATCCTCGGCAAGATCGAGGTCGAGGGTGCGAACGCCGACCAGCTGACCACGCTCTACTCCAGCCTGTACCGGCTCTACCTCTACCCGAACTCGGGCTTCGAGCAGGTCGACGGCAAGAGCACCTACGCGAGCCCCTTCTCGCCGCAGACCGGCACCAATACCCCGACCCACACCGGCGCGAAGATCGTCAAGGGTGAGGTGTACGTCAACAACGGCTTCTGGGACACCTACCGGACGACCTGGCCTGCGTACTCCTTCCTCACCCCGAAGCAGGCCGGCAAGATGGTCGACGGCTTCGTCCAGCAGTACAAGGACGGTGGCTGGATCTCCCGCTGGTCCTCGCCCGGCTATTCCGACCTGATGACCGGCACCAGCTCCGACGTGGCCTTCGCCGACGCGTACGTCAAGGGCGTCGACTTCGACGCCGAGGCGGCCTACGACGCGGCGGTCAAGAACGCCACGGTGACCCCGCCGTCCTCCGGTGTCGGCCGCAAGGGCATGGACACCTCGGTCTTCACCGGGTACGCCAACACGTCGACGCACGAGGGCCTTTCCTGGTCGCTGGAGGGCTACCTCAACGACTACGGCATCGCGCAGATGGGCCAGGCCCTCTACAAGAAGACGAAGAAGCAGCGCTACAAGGAGGAGTCCGAGTACTTCCTCAACCGCGCGCAGAACTACGTCAAGCTCTTCGACGACAAGGCCGGCTTCTTCCAGGGCAAGAAGGCGAACGGTGACTGGCGCCTGCCCTCCGACCAGTACGACCCCCGCGTCTGGGGCTACGACTACACGGAGACCAACGGCTGGGGCTACGCCTTCACCGCCCCGCAGGACAGCCGCGGCCTGGCCAACCTCTACGGCGGCCGTGACGGCCTCGCCGAGAAGCTGGACACCTACTTCTCCACCCCGGAGACAGCGGGACCCGAGTTCGTCGGTTCCTACGGCGGCGTGATCCACGAGATGACCGAGGCGCGAGACGTCCGGATGGGCCAGTACGGCCACAGCAACCAGGTCGCGCACCACGCCACGTACATGTACGACGCGGCGTCGCAGCCCTGGAAGACCCAGGAGAAGGTCCGCGAGGTCCTCGGCCGGCTGTACACCGGCAGCGAGATCGGTCAGGGCTACCACGGCGACGAGGACAACGGCGAGCAGTCGGCCTGGTTCCTCTTCTCCTCGCTCGGCTTCTACCCGCTGGTCATGGGAAGCGGAGAGTACGCGATCGGCTCGCCGCTCTTCACGAAGACGACCGTGCACCTGGAGAACGGCCGCGACCTGGTCGTCAAGGCTCCGAAGAACAGCGCCAAGAACATCTACGTCCAGGGCCTGAAGGTCAACGGCAAGAAGTGGACCTCCACTTCGCTGCCGCACGACCTGCTCGCCAAGGGCGGCGTGCTGGAGTTCGACATGGGCTCCAAGCCCTCGTCGTGGGGCACGGGCAAGGACGCGGCCCCGGTCTCCATCACCAAGGACGACAAGGTGCCCGCTCCGAAGGGCGACGTGCTCAAGGGCGACGGCGCGCTGTACGACAACACCTCCGCGACCTCGGCCCCGGTCGAGTCGGTGGAGCTGCCGGCCGCCGCGGGCACCAAGGCGGTCCAGTACACGCTGACCTCGGACACGGCGGCGAAGGCCCCGACGGGCTGGGTGCTGCAGGGATCGACGGACGGCACGTCCTGGAAGGACCTCGACAAGCGGTCCGGCCAGACGTTCGCCTGGGACAAGCAGACCAGGGTGTTCTCGGTGCAGGCGCCGAAGGCGTACGAGAAGTACCGGCTGGTCAGCACGGAGGCGGCGACGCTGGCGGAGATCGAGCTGATCTCCTGATCGTCTGACCGGAGTTACGGCGCCGGGGG
>NZ_JBHWZS010000334.1:0-9302 GCF_042728155.1 Streptomyces sp. NPDC060209 | reverse complement strand
ACCTCCGCGCCGTTGAAGTGTTCGCGTACGAGGGACTGCACCACCGTGAGGTCCCGGGCGACGAGCGCGTCCAGCAGAGCGGTGTGCTCGGAGGCATCGGCGAGCAGGTCGGCCCGGCGGCCGGCGGGGCTGTTGACCAGGGGCCACTGGGACCGGCGGTGGAGGTCGTCGGCGACCGACACGAGCTGCTGGTTGCCGGACAGCGCGAGCACGGCGCGGTGGAAGGCCCGGTCGCTCTCCGCGTAGGCCGCCCGGTCACCGACGGCGGCCGCCGCGACCGTGGCGTCGGCCAGCGGACGCAGCGCGCACCAGCCGGCCGCCGGGACGGTGCGGGCGAGCCGCAGCATGACCGGGACCTCGATCAGGGCGCGCACCTCGGCGAGCTCCGCCAGCTCGCGGGGGCCCCTCTCGCTGACCCGGAAGCCGCGGTTCGGCACCACCTCGACGGCACCCTCGACGGCCAGCTGCTGCATCGCCTCGCGCACCGGGGTGGCGGACACACCGAAGCGGGCGCCGAGCGCCGGGGCGGAGTAGACCTCCCCCGGAGCCAGCTCGCCGCCGACGAGCGCGGCGCGCAGGGCGTCCAGTATCTGGCCGCGTACGGAGTGCCGCTGGATCACGCGGGGTGCGGGCGGCTCGCTGTGGGTGTGTTCGCCGCGCACCTGTTCGGGCACGCGGACGTCCTGCGGGGTACCCGCGGACGCGTACGGCCGCGCGTTCTCACGCGCTCTGCCCTGCTCCACGGGAACCTCCTCGGACTGGAGGGCCGGCTCGCGTGCGCCGGGCCCCCTGTGCACGATAGGCGGAGAGGGCCTCAGTTCAAACACCGATCACTTCGGGTAAGGTAAGGCTTACCTGCAAAAAGATCGTGATTCGGTGGTCCCTGAATGACCGTGCCCGCTCTGCTCGCCGCCACCGCCCCGTCCCCGCTGACGGCGGCGTACGCACGTCTGGCCGAGGTCTTTCCGGGACTGCGCGCCGAGGTGCTCACCGATGACGTCGCGGCACCCTCGGGCAGCGGATGGGTCGGTGCCGCCGAGCTGGCCGCGGGCGGTGCGGTGCTGGACGACTTCCTGGCCTGGGACGAGGCGCAGGTGCTGCGGGACTACGGCACACAGGCCCGCCCCGACGTGGTGGCGAGCTTCGGACTGCACCGCTACGCCTGGCCTGCCTGCCTCCTCGTGACCCTGCCGTGGTTCACACACCGCCGCGTGCCGCGGATCCCCGTCGCGGATGTCAGTTTCCACCGGGGCCTGGGCCATCTGACCCTCCGCGTCAGCGAGTTCGCCTGCCTGCCCGACGACCCGGCGGCCGGGCTGCCGGGCGCCCGGGTCGTCCCGGACGAGGCGGCTCTGCGGGCCGAGGTCCTCGACTCCGTGGCGCAGCACATCGGCCCGGTGCTGGACGGCTTCCGGCCGCGCATGCGGCGCGGGAAGCGGGCCCTGTGGGGCATGGCGACGGACGAGATCGTCGAGGGTCTCTGGTACGTCGCCCATCTGCTCGGCGAGGAGGGCCGCGCGATGAGGGAACTGGAGCTGCTGCTGCCGGGCACCACCAAGCCCTACGTGGGCACGGCCGGCTTCCGTGAACTGACCGGCCCGGACGGCGAATCGCTCCCGACTCGCGACCGCGCGAGCTGCTGCCTCTTCTACACCCTGCGGCCCGAGGACACGTGCGTCACCTGCCCGCGCACCTGCGACGCCGACCGCGTCCGGAAGCTGACGCCCACCCCCTGAGCCGACGGCGGCTCACACCACCCGGGCGGGCGACCATAATTCGAACTCAACTCAGCCTCCACGTACGGACATTCGAATAGATTCCGTCCAACGATGGGCCCGGCCGACCCAATGGCGTTCACTTGCCCCGAAACCCCCTGAGCGCGGCGGTATTTCCGTCACGATGGCGCCCGAAACGCCCTACGTGACGCAAGGGACCGTGCATGAGACTGACCGACATATCGCTTGACTGGCTGCTTCCGGGCGCCGTGCTGCTCGTGGGGGTCATGGCGGCGGTGACGGTGGTCGCGCGCGGCAAGCGCGCCGCTGAGAAGGCCGCGGCCGACGACAGCTGGGAACGCAGCGAGGAGCGCCGCAGGCGCAAGGAGGCGCTCTACGCCACCGCCTCGTACGTCCTGCTGTTCTGCTGTGCCGCGGTCGCCGCCGCCCTCTCCTTCCACGGGCTCGTCGGCTTCGGCCGGCAAAACCTCAGCCTCACCGGGGGCTGGGAGTACCTCGTCCCCTTCGGCCTCGACGGGGCCGCGATGTTCTGTTCGGTGCTCGCGGTACGCGAGGCCAGCCATGGTGACGCGGCGCTGGGCTCGCGGCTGCTGGTGTGGACGTTCGCGGGTGCGGCCGCCTGGTTCAACTGGGTGCACGCACCGCGCGGCATGGACCACGCGGGCGCCCCGCACTTCTTCGCGGGTATGTCCCTCTCGGCGGCGGTGCTGTTCGACCGCGCGCTGAAGCAGACCCGTCGTGCGGCGCTGCGCGAGCAGGGCCTCGTGCCCCGCCCGCTGCCGCAGATCCGGATCGTCCGGTGGCTGCGCGCCCCCAGGGAGACCTTCGGCGCCTGGTCGCTGATGCTCCTCGAGGGCGTACGCACCCTGGACGAGGCGGTGGACGAGGTACGCGAGGACCGCCGGGAGAAGGAACAGGACCGGCACCGCAGAAGGGACCAGGCGAAGCTGGACCGGGCGCAGATCAAGGCCCTGAACCGGCAGAACCGGGCCTGGGGACGCGGCGGCCGGAACGGTCGCCAGGTGGACGTCCAGGCCATCGCCCCGGCACCGGGCGGCGGCCCACCGGCCGTCGCGGAGCCCGCCATAACAGAGCCGGGACAACTGCCACTGCGCCCCCGGCCATCCCTGCAAGCCGTGAACGGCTCGAACTCCAGGAGTACTTCGGCACAGACCACGAGCGGTGATCCCGCGACCGTCGACCTCACCGCCGAGGACGACACCCAGGCCCTGCCCCGGCTCGATTCGCTGGAGCAGAAACTGAAGGACCTGGAGCAGCAGTTCGGCTGAGTGTCAGGACTTCCCGGCGTTCAGCTCGAACCAGACCACCTTGCCCAGCGCCTGCGTCGCGACTCCCCAGGAGTCCGCCAGGCTCTGGACGAGGAGCAGTCCCCTGCCGTGCGTACCGTCGTCGGCGTTCGGTACGTACGGCGCGGGTTCCTGTCCGGTCACGAAGTCGCGCACCTCCACCCGCAACCGCGCGGGCCCGGAGGTCACCGTGACCACGGCGCCGTTCCTCGTGTGGATGAGCGCGTTCGTCACCAGTTCGCTGAGCAGGAGCTCCGCCACCTCGGTCTCCTCCGGCTGCCGGCGATAGCGCAGGAACTCCCGCAGTGCGGCGCGTATCTCCCCCACGGCCGACAGATCGGCATGCCCGAGTCTGCGGTGCAGCCGCACCGGCGGGCTCTCCTGTCGTTTCGTCATGTCCCCCGAACGCACGCTGAATCGGCCTCCCTTGATTCCGTTTCATGACGTCATGTGTCGAACGCCTTCACGGGATGCATGCCCCCACAGCCAAGTGGCCACGCGTCTCCAGGCGTCAACATATGAACGCGCGACCGCGCAACCCCCGACGGACGACCGGCTCGTTACATTTCCGTACCCACGGTTAACTTCCCAAAAATTCACATGTGTTGGCGTTGACGGATGGGGATCTACGCGCGTCATCATGGGGTATGCGAATCCCCCCACGGATCACCACGCTCGGCGGCGCAGCCGCCCTCCTGTCCGTCCTCCTCGTCGGCGGACCGGTCACCGCATCGGCCGCGACTGCTCCCTCGACCGCCGCTGTCGGCAGCGTCTGTTACTCCGCGCTGCCGTCCCAGGCCCACGACACACTCGACCTCATCGAGACGGACGGTCCGTTCCCCTACGAGCAGGACGGCACCGTCTTCCAGAACCGGGAAGCACTGCTGCCGAGCCAGGGCACGGGCTACTACCACGAGTACACGGTCATCACCCCGGGCTCCTCGGACCGCGGGGCCCGACGGATCGTCACGGGCGAGGAGACCGAGGAGGACTACTACACCGCGGACCACTACGAGTCCTTCGACCTGGTCGACCACGACTGCTGAGCCGCACTCCCCCGGTCCGGTCCGCGCCGTAGTCCCCCACCTGCGGCGCGGACCATCGGACCGGCACCGGGAGAGATCGCTCGTACCCTCCGCCCTCGACCGTGACCTGTGTGATCGACGGCCCCGTACCGCCCGCCGTGGCCCCGCTCAGGGCCGCGGGACGTTGCGGAGGTTGGAGCGGGCCATCTGGAGCATCCTGCCGACCCCGCCGTCCAGGACCATCTTGCTGGCGGAGAGCGCGAAGCCGGTGACCATGTCGGCACTGATCTTCGGCGGGATGGAGAGGGCGTTCGGGTCGGTGACCACGTCGACGAGTGCGGGCCCCTTGTGCTTGAAGGCGTCCTTGAGCGCACCCTCCAGCTGCTTGGGCTTCTCCACCCGCACCCCGTAGGCACCCGCGGCCCGCGCGATCGCCGCGAAGTCGGGGTTCTTGTTGGTCGTACCGAACGAGGGCAGCCCCGCCACCAGCATCTCCAGCTCGACCATGCCGAGCGAGGAGTTGTTGAACAGGACGACCTTCACCGGCAGGTTGTACTGGACCAGCGTGAGGAAGTCGCCCATCAGCATGGTGAATCCGCCGTCGCCTGACATCGAGACGACCTGTCGGTTCCGGTCGGTGAACTGGGCCCCGATGGCCTGCGGCAGCGCGTTGGCCATCGAGCCGTGGCTGAACGAACCGATCACCCTGCGCCTGCCGTTGGGCGTGAGATAGCGGGCCGCCCACACATTGCACATGCCGGTGTCGACGGTGAACACGGCGTCCTTGTCCGCGATTTCGTCGAGGACGGAGGCGACGTACTCCGGATGGATCGGTACGTGCTTCTCGACCTTGCGGGTGTACGCCTTGACCACGCCTTCGAGCGCGTCGGCGTGCTTCTTCAGCATCCGGTCGAGGAATTTGCGGTCGGTCTTGACCTTCACGCGCGGGGTCAGGGCGCGCAGTGTCTCGCGCACGTCACCCCAGACGGCCAGATCGAGCTTGGACCGCCGGCCCAGGTGCTCGGGGCGCACGTCGACCTGGACGATCTTCACGTCGGTCGGGAGGAACGCGTTGTACGGGAAGTCGGTGCCCAGCAGGATCAGCAGATCGCACTCGTTGGTGGCCTCGTAGGCGGCTCCGTAGCCCAGCAGCCCGCTCATGCCCACGTCGTACGGGTTGTCGTACTGGATCCATTCCTTGCCGCGCAGCGCGTGGCCGACAGGGGCCTTCACACGCTCGGCGAACTCCATGACCTCGGCGTGTGCGCCCGCCGTGCCGCTTCCGCAGAACAGCGTCACCCGTTTGGCCTCGTCGATCATCCTGCAGAGCTTCTCGATCTCCTCGTCACCGGGCTTCACCGAGGGCCGCGAGGTGACCAGGGCGTGCTCGATCGACTTCTCCGGAGCCGGCTGCGAGGCGATGTCACCGGGCATCGAGACGACACTGACGCCGCCGCGGCCGATGGCGTGCTGGATCGCCGTCTGGAGCAGCCGCGGCATCTGCTGCGGGTTGGAGATCATCTCGTTGTAGTGGCTGCACTCCTGGAAGAGCAGCTCGGGATGGGTCTCCTGGAAGTAGCCGAGGCCGATCTCGCTCGACGGGATGTGCGAGGCGAGGGCCAGCACGGGGGCCATCGAACGGTGTGCGTCGTAGAGGCCGTTGATGAGGTGCAGATTGCCAGGACCGCAGGATCCGGCGCAGGCGGCCAGAGTGCCGGTGATCTGGGCCTCGGCACCGGCGGCGAACGCGGCGGTCTCCTCGTGCCTGACCTGGACCCACTCGACGGCGGCGTTCCGCCGGACTGCGTCGACGACGGGGTTGAGGCTGTCACCGACGACGCCGTACAGCCGCTTGACCCCCGCCCGCACGAGAATGTCGACGAACTGTTCCGACACGTTCTGCTTGGCCATGGGTGCGCACCCTCTCTGTGTGTGCTCCGTGCACATGCGGCTGCCCCGCTACGGAGTCCATCAACCCATGGCCTGCCCGGTTACGCCTCCCAGACCGCGGCGCTCGTGCGGTCGTCCGCGTACCCCTTCGTCCTGAGCTGGGTGTCGGCCAGATAGGCGGGCAGGCCGGGCGGGCCGTCGGCGGCCCAGCGCCGCGCCAGCTCCTCGGCGAGCGCCGGCTCTCCGCGCATCGGTTCGGCCAGGCCGTTTCCGCAGAGCAGCAGCGTGTCCCCGGGGCGGGCGACGGAGGCGCGGAAGCGGAACGGCTCCGCAGGCGGTGGCGGTGTGTTCCCGGCGTACGGGGACGGGGGTGTGGTGATCTGCAGATCCATCGTCAGCCGGTCCCCGTCGGGGCCCTCCTCGCTCGCCGCCCCACCGGTCGCGGGGAGCGCGGGGTCGAGGTCCTGCCAGGCTCCGTCGCGAAGGCGGAAGAGGCCGCCCGGTCCGATGCCGAAGAAGACCCTGGTGCGGCACTCCGGGTCGGCGGACAGCAGCAGACAGCGCAGACCGGCGCTGTAGGCGAACGATTCGAGGCCGAGCTCGGCAGCGCGGGCGCGCAGTTTGCCGTAGGTGCGGTCGGTGAGTCGGTGCAGCCCCGACTTGAGGTCGCCCCTGCGTCCCGCCCTTATGTCGTCGGAGAGCCGGGCATGACTGCGGGCGACGGCTCCGCCGATCCAGCGACAGGCGTCGGCAGCGGCGAGATGCGCCTGTCCCGCGCCCCGGGCGCCGCCGGCCACCGCGACCAGGACCAGGGCGCTGTCCCCGGCGCCGAAGCGTGCGGTGAGCAGGGCGTCGCGACGGGGTTCCCCGCGGAAGCGCGCCGAGTCCCCGCGCACGGACGCGGCCCGCAGGGTGTACGTCCCGTACCGGGCACCGTCGAGCACCGTGTCGGGGACGAGGGCGTCGAGGTCGTCGGGGCCGGACACCGGCAGCGCGGCGGGTTCGGCGTCATAGGTGGGGGGCCGGTCCCCGATGTGGCCCACGACAGGGCGCACCGGCGGCTCACGCACTGCCGGGGGCTCCGGCGGGACCGGTACGGCAGGCGGCTCGGGGGCCGGAGGTGCGGCCGGGGGCCGTACGGCGAAGGTCCGAGGCCGAGGGGGCCCGGCAGGCGCCTCCCACGGGGCGCGCCCGACCGCGACGGTGGGCGGGAGCGTCGGCTCCGGTGCGGGCTCCGCCTCGGGTAGGCGCGGGTCGGGCAGCGGCACCACCGTGACCGGATGGTCCACCCGGGCCTCCTCCGGGCCGCCCACGGCATCCGACGCCGAGTCGAACCGGTCGTCGAGACTGTCGGCCGCGCTGCTCGGCCCGGTGTCCGGCGCGGTCTCGTCGTACAGCGCGCGCCACCAGTCGTCCTCGTGGGCGGCGGGCTTCTCCCCCTGCTGGCTCATGCCCATATTGTCGACCGCTCGGGGCGCACGAAAACGGGTCATCCGGAAATCCGGCCCGGAACCGGTATCCGTGCGAGACCCGCCGGACGTCCCCACCCCCCACGGGAAGGTCGCCCGGCGGGCCGGTCTGTGTGATCAGCCCACCGCCCGTGGGGCGGCCGTTGCTGCGGTGGCGCCAGATTGTCAGAGAGACCCGTGCTACGGGGCATGATGGGCCCGGCGGGTTTACGCCGTGGCCGTTTCCCGCCACGGCGCGTCCCGCCCGACGGGCGCGGGAACGCGCGAGCACGGATCCGGGGAGGGCCGAGGATGCTGTCAGCGATAGGTCTCGACGAGAGACAGGAAGCGGCCTACCGGGCACTGGTCGCGGCGGGCGCCGCGGAGCTCTCCGACCTCGCGCGCCGGCTGGCCCTGCCGGAGGCGGACACCGAGCGCGCGCTGCGCCGGCTGGAACAGCAAGGTCTCGTGGCCCAGTCGTCCTCACGGGCGGACCGCTGGGTCGCCGCGCCGCCCGGGGTCGCGCTCGGCGCGCTGCTGACCCAGCAACGCCATGAGCTCGAACAGGCGGAGCTGGCGTCCGCCCTGCTCGCCGAGGACTACCGGGCCCAGGCGGCGGAGCCCGCGGTGCACGACCTGGTGGAGGTGGTGACGGGCGCGAGCGCGGTGGCCCACCGGTTCCATCAACTGCAGCTCGGCGCCACGTCCGAGGTCTGCGCGCTGGTCACGGGGAAGCCGATCGCGGTCACCGGGATGGAGAACGAGTCCGAGGAACGGGCGGCGATGCGGGGCGTGTCCTACCGCGTGGTCGTCGAGCGCGACGTGCTCTCGCTGCCGTCCGGGATCGTGGAGCTGTCGGCGGCGCTGAGCCGGGACGAGCAGTGCCGGGTGGTCGACCGGGTGCCGACGAAGCTGGTGGTCGCCGACGCCGCGCTGGCCATGGTGCCGCTGACCGGGCGGGGAGCGGAGCCGGCCGCCCTGGTGATCCACGCCAGCGGGCTGCTGGAGTCCCTGATGGGCCTCTTCGAGGCGGTGTGGCGGGACGCGATGCCGTTGCGGCTCGGCGGGAGCGGGGTCAGCGAGGAGAACGGTCCGGGTGCGGATCCGACCGACCTGGAGATCCTCTCCCTGCTGCTGGCCGGCCTGACGGACGCGAGCGTGGCGAAGCAGCTGGACCTGGGCCTGCGGACGGTACAGCGACGGGTGAAGGGACTCATGGAGCTCACCGGGGTCACCACCCGGCTGCAGCTCGGCTGGCACGCGTACGAACGTGGCTGGGTGGCCCGCGCCCCGCGCTGAACGCCCCGCCCGGGGCTTCGCCCGCTGATGGAGCCGCGCTGACGGGCGGGACCCGGCGGACTCCGGCACGCTGGTCGAATGAGTGCGTGGCAGCTCGTTGCCGTCGGGGCGGTGATGCTGCTCGGCCTGGTCGGCGTCCTGGTGCCGGGTGTGCCCGGGCAGGCGATCGTCTGGGCCGCGGTGCTGTGGTGGGCACTCACGGACCCGACTCCGGTCGCCTGGGGCGTGCTGATCGGCGCGACGTGCCTGCTGCTGCTGAACCAGGCCCTGAAGGCGCTGATGCCCTCGCGTCGTCCCCGCGAGTCGGGGGCGCCGCGCAAGACGCTGATGGCCGGTGGGATCGCGGCGATCGCCGGGTTCTTCGTGATCCCGGTGGTGGGCGGGATCCTGGGATACGTGGGCGCGATCTACGGCGCCGAACGCCTGCGCCTCGGCAGCCGGGCGGCCGGCTGGACCTCACTCAGGTCCGTGATGCGGGCGACGGGATACTCGGTGCTCGTGGAGCTCTTCTGCTGCCTCCTGGCGGTGGGGGCTTGGCTGGGAGCCGTCATCTGGGGCTGATGGGGCCGAGGACCCCGGGGTGTCCGGGCGGTGGAC
>NZ_JBHWZS010000333.1:0-9346 GCF_042728155.1 Streptomyces sp. NPDC060209 | reverse complement strand
CACTTTAGTGGGCGCATGCCCACTGGGCAACGGGTGTTGGGCGGAGTGACGCCATGAGAGGAGCTGAGAGTGCCGACCGGGGTGCACCTTCGAGACGCGCGGCAGCAGTTGTTCGACGCTGCGGAACGGGTGCTTCTGCGGGACGGGCCGAACGGGCTGACCAGCCGGGCCGTCACCGACGAGGCGGGCTGCGCCAAAGGCGTGATGCACCGGTACTTCGCCGACTTCGACGCCTTCCTCACCGACCTCGTGCTCGAACGGGCCGCTCAGCTAGAGAAGCAGGCGGCCGCCCTGCGAGAGTCCGCCGGCACGGGCACGGTGGCGGACAACCTCACCAGCGCACTGGCCACCTTGTTCGGTCCGGTTCCGGTGGCGATCATCCCGCTCATCACCTTCCGGGACGAGCTGCGCACACGGCTCCGGCAAACCAGGCCGGGAGGCGGGATCGCGATCCTCGCCGAGGCCACGACCGCCATTGCCTCCTATCTGGCCGACGAGCGTGAACTGGGCCGCATCGCGGCCGACACCGACATCGATTCCCTCACCCTCTCCCTGGTCGGTGGCGGGCATCTCCTGTTCGCGGACCGCGACGCGGGCCCGACGGCCACGGCGGTCGTCAGCAAGCTCGTGTCGGCGGTCATCGCCGACGCCGTGCAACGACGACCGTGAAGGGCCCCGGACTTCGGTGAACGGCATGCTGCACCGCGGGGCCTACGGCTGCTGCGCGAGCCAGTCGGCGAACCGGGTCTCGGTGATGTGCGCGTCCGGACCCGGCAGGAGAGTGGTCTCCTGGAGCTCTGCACCGAAGTACCGGGCGTGCACGTCCGTGACCACCGTGCGGGGGTCGTCACTGGCCGCGAGCCCTTCGCGGATGAGCTGGTCGAGCGGGAATTGGTCGGGTCCGGCGACCTCCACCACCCCGTCGACGGGGGCGCCCACCGCGGTGCGGCATACGGCTGCCGCCACGTCGTCGGATCCGATGGGCCGGATCCTGACGGGGGCCAGACGCACGGTGTCGCCATCGGTGGCCGAGGCGGCGATTCCCTTCATGAACTCGAAGAACTGGGTGGCGTGGACGATCGAGTAGGGGATGCCGGACGCTTCGATCAGCTCTTCCTGCGTCAGCTTGGCGCGGAAGTACCCGCTCTCCTGGAGACGCTCGGTGCCGACGACGGACAGCGCCACATGGTGCGTCACACCGGCTTCGGCCTCCGCCTCGAGGAGGTTGGTCGTGGAGGTGCGGAAGAACTCCATCACGGCCGCGTCCTCGAACGAGGGGGAGTTGGAAACGTCCACCACGACCGCCGCGCCCATCAGGACGTCGGTCAGGCCCTCACCCGTGAGAGTGTTGACGCCGGTTCCGGGCGCCGCAGCGACCGCCTCGTGCCCGTGCTTGCCGAGTTCGGAGACCAGCTTCGAGCCGATGAGCCCGGTTCCCCCGATCACTACGACCTTCATGACGAGTTCCTTCCTGGGGTCTTCACGGTGCGGCGCGCACACTGCGGTGAGCTGCTCACCGACACCTGCCGCGTTCCGTCTGTACAAGGAGAGACAAGGCAGCGGCTCTACTTGTGACAGCAACGGCCGCATGAGGTGAAACGGCCGAGATCTCGCCGGTGGTACGGCCCACGGTCGAAGCGGCTCAGGCCGGGGGAGCCGGAGGAGCGCGGATGGGATACTCGACCATGCCTGTGACCAACCCGTGGCTGGCCGGCCCCTCGCCGAAGAGACGTCTCGATCGAGAGCGTCTGGAAGAGCGGATACTCAACCTGCTGTCGTCGCAGAACATGTGTGTGCTCGCGACAGCCGGACCCGAAGGGCCGCTCGCGACGCCCGTGCGGTACTTCCATCTGGACTTCGCGGTGATGTTCAGCGCGGCCGCGCGGTCGCCGAAGATGAGGAACCTCGGCGCCGACCCCAGGGTGTCGGTGGGGATCTTCGCTCCGCTGGTCGGACAGGCCAGCAGCCGAGGCGCTCAGCTCTTCGGGCGGGCTCGCGTGCTGTCCGAGGACGACCCCGACGTCGAGCACTACCGGCCGGCATTCCGCTGGCAGTCCGACCACGTCGAGCGGTCGCGTTCACTGGACGAACCACCTTCTGGGCCGCTGGTTGTCATCGAGGCCGAGCGAATCGTCTACACCGAGCACTGGCTGCGGCGTGAAGGCTTCGCACCGCGTCAGGTCTGGGCCAGGGCGGGCTGATGATCCCACCCCGGGCCACTTGCCGCCCCACCCCGGGCGGCTGGAGGCGCACTTCGCCGGCCAGGGCGTTCATCGTCTCCGCGCTCGTACGCCCCCCGCGAGGACCAGCCCTCGCAGCAGCTCCGGGTGGCGCCTCGCGAACTCCAACGAGGCGTATCCGCCGAGTGAGTGCCCGACGACCAGAGCCGGCCCGTGGTCCAGCGCGTCCACCGCGGAAGCGATGATCTCCGTCGCCGCGTCCAGGCTCCAGGATTGGGCGGAGCGGGCGCCGTGGCCTGGCAGGGCGACGGCGTCAACCGAGAAGTCCCCTTGAAGCGAAGCGAGTTGTGGGCTCCACTGCCCGCGCTGAAACGTGTCCCGTGAACGAGGACGATGGGCGGCGCGTCCGCTGCCGTCATAGGTCCCCCAGATCAGAGCTCTCCTCGGACCGACTCCACCGGCGGGCCGGCCCCGGCGCTGAGACGCGCAGACGCCCGGCCTCCGGGGACGCCCGGACCGGCCAACTGCGGGTGAGGGCCGGGTTCACCCGTCCAGCGAAGCCACGTAGGGGGACAGCTTGGCGGGATTCATGACCCACATGATGTGTTCGATACCCCGGGCCGACACATCGACGGACAGGAGCGCCACTGCTGTGCCTTCGGCCGAGACGAGGACAGCCGGCCTGCCGTTGGCCTCGACCCAGCGAACATCCGCCCGAGGCCAGAAACGCGGGGCGAAGGCCGCGAGGTACCTGGAGACCTGCGGACGCCCGATGACCGGAATCCTGGATGCCCCACGCACACCTCCGCCGTCGGAGTGGCTGACGACATCCGCCGTGAGTACGTCTTCGAGCGCCGACAGACTGCCCGTCTGCGCCGCGGCGAGGAACACTTCCAGCAGCCGCCGGTGGGCGTCGGAGCTGACCGGCTCCCTGCGTTCCGCGGACAGATGCTTCCGCGCACGGCTCACCAGCTGACGCGTATTGGCCTCGCTCGTCTCCAGGATGTCCGCGATGCGCTTGTACGGGTAGTCGAAGGCCTCCCTCAGGACGTAGGCAGCCCGCTCGACGGGGTTCAGCTTCTCCAGGAGGAAGAGAACGGCCAGATCGAGCGCCTCCGCCCGTTCCGCGCCCAGCTGCGGATCCGCACTCGTGTCGACGGGCTCAGGAAGCCAGGACCCCGTGTAGGACTCGCGGCGAACTCTCGCGGACTGGGCGAGGTTGATGGCCAGGCGGGCCGTGACGGTGGCCAGGAAGGCCGCCGGTTCGTGGATCCTGGCGCGGTCGGTCTTCTGCCACCGCAGCCACGCCTCCTGGACGATGTCCTCGGCTTCCACGGCACTGCCGAGCACGCGGTACGCGATGCCGAAGAGCTGAGGACGTGCTCCCATGAAATCCCTGGTTGCCCGGTCGAGGGAGTCCGGTTCGTTCCCGGCGCGCATACGTGTCCTCCAGCTCTGGATCACCATGCTACAAGCCGCCGCAGGACGCCCGCCGCGATGCGCGTCGATGCCTGGTGACGTTCACGCCTGTGCAGGAACACACGACGTCCCCCGGACGTAAACTGTCGGGCATGGCATGCCGCATCAGTGAGCTGGTCATCGACGTCGCGGACCCCGACCGGCTCGCCGCGTTCTGGAGCAAGGTCCTCGGCTACGTCGAAATCGGCCGGGAGGACGACGGAAGCATCGAGATCGGGCCGCCCGACGCCGGTTTCGGAGGCCCGCAGCCCACGCTCGTCCTCAGCCCCAGCAGCGACCCGCGGACCGAAAAGCTCCGGCTGCACATCGACGTCAACGCCACCGACCGCGACCAGGACGCCGAGCTGGAGCGGCTGCTCGCTCTCGGGGCCACACCCGTCGACGTCGGCCAGACCGGGACCGAGAGCTGGCACGTCCTGGCCGACCCGGAAGGCAACGAATTCTGCCTTCTGCGCACTCGGCTCAAGCCCCTCTGACCACGTGCGTCCGGGCTCCGCACCTCCGGACCCAGGGGCTGCCCACCGCATCAGACGAGTTCGAGACCGCCGTCGATCGTCAGTACCTGACCGGTGACGGGCGCGCCGAGGGGATCGGCGATGCGCAGGATCCAGTCCGCGATGTCCTTCGGGTCGCCGAGGCGGCCGGTCGGGATGCGCTCGCGTTCTTGCTGCCGAATCCCGTCGATGGTGTCCTGGGACAGACCCGCGGCGGCCAGGACATCCGTCTCCGTGGGGCCGGGGGCGATGGCGTTCACCCGTACGCCCTCCGATGCGAGCTCGAGTGCCCAGCTCCGTGTCAGTTGCTCCAGTGCGCTCTTGGTGGCGGCGTAGTGCGCCCCTCCGGGCAGAGGGCGGTGGCCGTAGGTGCTCGAGACGTTGACGATGGAACCCGAGGTGTCACGCAGGTGCGGCAGAGCCGCGTGGGCGAGCATGCTCGGAGCCGTCACGTTGAGGTCGAACAGGCCGGTGACCACGGCCCGGTCCGTCTCCGCCAGGGGCATCAGAGCAGTGGTTCCGGCGTTGTTCACGAGCAGGTCGAGTCGGCCCCACCGCTTCACAGCGGTGTCGACGACTGTGTCCGCGGCGCCTTCCTCGCAGATGTCGAGCGGCAGGATCGCGATGCCGGAGTGGGAGCGAGCGGTCTCCTCCAGGGCGTTCTTGCGGCGACCTACTCCGAGGACGTGTGCGCCCGCTTCGGCCAGGGCGATCGACGTGGCACGACCGATGCCGGATCCGGCCCCGGTGACGACGGCGACGCGGTCCGTGAAGTGCGGAAGGTCGGTGAGGGGCATGTGCTGGTCCTTCTGTTCGATGTTCCCGCGCCGGTGATCCGTCTCCCGCCGCGTCGGGGAGCGGCGTGGAGGCGGACCGTGCCGACCGGGGGACAGACGCAGGTCAGCCGAACTGGCCGGGCTGGTAGTCCCCGGCGGGCTGCTGGTTGATGACGTTGATCCGGTTGTAGGCGTTGATGACGGCGATGAGGGAGATCAGGGCGACCAACTGGTCCTCGTCGAAGTGCTTGGCGGCGTTCGCCCATGCCTCATCGGTGACACCACCTGCCGCGTCGGCGATGCGGGTGCCCTGTTCCGCGAGCTCCAGGGCGGCGCGCTCCGCCTCCGTGAACGCCTTGGCCTCACGCCAGGCCGCGACCAGGTTGAGGCGCTGCACGGTTTCCCCCGCGTGCGCGGCGTCCTTGGTGTGCATGTCGGTGCAGAATCCGCACCCGTTGATCTGGCTGGCGCGAATCTTCACCAGTTCCTGGATCACGGCCGGAAGTGTCGAGTCCGACACCACCTTGCCGGCCGAGTTGATGTGCTTCAGCACCTTGCCCCCGAGGGAGTGGCCGAAGTAGTTGAGACGTGATTCCACGATGGTCTCCTAGCCGATTTGCGGTTACACACCAATGACCGGGATGACCCGGTGAAATGTGACAGGAGGTGCGTGTGACGTGAATCTCATCCCGGTGTCGGCGGCGGTGGCCTGCCGCAGCACGGCATCCGGCGTCGGCCGAGGAGCCGGCACGCCCCAGCCTGAGTAAGCCCTTGCGGATCGAGGGCGTACTCACGCAGGGGCGTGTGTGCTGCGGCCGCCGGCGGAGCCGATTGCACGAGGTCGGCCGGACGCAGTGCCGCTGGTGGCCCCGGTCACCACCGCCACCCGCCCGGCGAGTGGACGACCGGGTTCGGCGGCGGGAGCGGAACATGTGGATTCGGTCGAGGCCGATGCAGAGGAGGAGGTCATGTCCCAACCGCGGGGCGTGCCGGCGACTCCTTCCAGGCAGCCCTCACCGGGGGCCCTCAGCCCAGGAGTGCCACGACCCCCCTCGGGGGATGGGGTCGCCGTACGGCAACCGCCCCCGCAGGCCGGCGGAACACTAGTGTGACGCCAGCCAGTCCGCGTAGCGGGTGGGGGCGAGCGAGGCATCGTCCTTGCCCGTGAGGACGTCTCCGCGGACGACCGCGAACATCCCGGCGGTGTCGTCCGTGGTGACGGTACGGCTGTCCGATCGGGCCGCGAGAGTGATCCGGCCGAGTTCGTCGAGAGTGAAGACCTCGGGTCCTGCGATGTTGTGGATCCCCTGCAGGGGAGTGGCTGCGGCGGCTACGGCGACCGCGTCGGCGACGTCCTGGGCGGCGATCGGCTGGATCGGGGTGGCGGGCAGCCGGACGGTGTCGCCGTCGGCCGTCCAGCTCAGAATCGCGTCGACGAACTCCATGAACTGCGTGGCGCGGACGATGGAGTACGGGATCGTTCCCGCTGCGAGAATCTCTTCCTGGAGTGCCTTGGCGCGGTAGTAGTCCAGTTCGGGCACCTGGTCCACGCCGACGATGGACAGCACGACGAAGTGCCGCACCGCGGCCTTCCGGCCGGCGTCCAGCAGGTTGTCCATCGACTGTCGGAAGAAGACCGGTGCGGCCTCGTCGAAGGTCGGGGAGTTCGTCAGGTTGACGATGACGTCGGCGCCGGCGACCGCCTGGTCCAGTCCCTCGCCGGTCACGACGTCCACGCCCGTCGACTTCGAGTGGGGCACCGCCTCGTGTCCGTCGGCGTCCAGCTTCTTTACGACCTTCGATCCGATCAGCCCCGTACCGCCGATCACCGCGAACTTCATGAAAGGCCCTTCCGCCGAGGGACGCCCTCGTCCCCGTTGCAGCTCACCGATCCACTGAAGCACGCACACCTTCGGACCGCACACGCTCACGCCCCGTCCGTCCTGTCCACGCAGGAAGGACACGAGCTGAAGGTTCGCAAGGCTCTGGGTGCCCTGCACCGCGGTGAACACCAGAAGCCGCCGTTGGGCACCCTCGGGGCGTGCCGGCGGCTACCCGGGTGCGGTGAAGCTTCCCCGCCGCAGGTCGCGGAGCAACGAGATCTCGGCCATGTGGTGGATGAATTCGAGGTTGGCACCCGCCAGCACCGCGATGAAGGGGTCGTCGGGATCGGAGCCGTACGGGTACTGCGAGAAACCGACCGTGTCGAGCTGCTCCTCGGTGACGGCGGCCACGCTGTCGCGCCAGCGGTCGATCAGCGCCCAGAACCGATCGAGTGCCAAGGCGGCGGAGGGGGTGAAATCGACCAGCAGCTTCGGTTCCCGCCGTTCGCCGAAGGTCCACTCCCATTGGCCCGCGAAGCAGGAGTGCAGGTGCCCGAGCCGCCACGCGATCGTGGTCACCGGAGTCTCGTCGGGCTCCGGCTCACCGGTGTGGGCGAGGACCTGCTCGACCCGCTCGACGCTCACGCTCCAGTCATCGGCGATCTTGGAGACCGTCATGCCTCCGGCGGCCTGCCGGGCGACCTCGGCGTACTCGTTGGCCGGGATGTCCGGCGAGCCCTTGTCGATCACCCACTCGCCAGGCCCGTACGCCCTGGGCGTCGCGGCCCCGCCCCGGCGCCGGATCGACCAGCAACCGGCCACCGGCTCCCACAAGTACTCATCGTCGCCGAGCCCCGTCAGCCGCACCTGGGCCATCTCCCTGGCCTGGTCGAACTGGCCGAGCAGCAAGCCCAGACGATCGGTCCGCGTACCCTCGGTATCCATTCCTGGCTCCCTCTGCCGCCGCGTCCCGCACCTCACCGTGCTCCGAGGGAAGTTAACGGCTCAGGCAACAGGGCGCGACCGCTTTTCCCCGGTCACGCCTGCCCGGGGAAGCCGCGGTTCGCCGCCGTCGATTCCTTGCGGCCGACCGCGCACGCGTCCCGCCGGTGGTGCCGTGCCGGCGGCGCTACGGAATGCGGCGACGAACCGTCCCACTCCAGGAGGCGACGACCGCGGTCGTAACGGCGCTCGTGCGGGTGCTACGGAGCGGGCAGCGCGCCCGGAGTGCGTCGGGTAACACCGGTTCGGTGCACCGGTGTTCGTGGCAGGCGGTGCGAACTCGAAGCACACCACGCGAACTTGATGGGAACGGCTCGTGGGCGGCCTGATTGGCCCAGGATCCTCGTGCCCAAATGGCTCTGGGTACTGGGCATGTGCGGTCATAAAATCGTGTCCATGACCGAGAACACGATCACCTCGTCCCTGCCGGTGCTCACGCGTCACGCCGACGCCGAGACCTGCGTCGACCCGAGCAGCACGATGCGCCTGCTCGGCGAGGGCCGCCACACGGAAGGCGGCTTCACGAGCTACCGGTCCACCTTCGCCGAGGGGGCGGTGGGGGCGCCGGCCCACTTCCACACCAAGGCGACCGAGCTGTTCTTCGTGATCGGCGGATCCCTGCGCGTGCTGGTGGGCGACGAGGTGACTGTCCTGCGGGACGGCGACTTCCTGGCGGTCCCGCCCCACATCCCGCACGCATTCGCCGCCGCCCCGGGCTGCACCGCGGACGTCCTGTTCGTGTTCGACCGCGCCATGGACCGCTTCGCGTACCTGCGTCTGCTCGGCAGGGTCATGAGGGGTGAGGCGGACCCGAAGGAGATCGCCGAATCCGCCGAGCGATTCGACAACCACTACGTGGAAAGTGCTGTCTGGCGCGCCGCGCTGGAAGCCTCGTGAGCGACGGCGGAGCCCGGCGGCAGGCGAGGCGCGACCGCGTCGAGTCGCGGACCGAGGCCCTCTGACCGTGTGTACTGCCGAGCGCCGCCGGGTGACGGCCGGCGGGGCCGAAGGCGGAGGGGCATGCGTGCGCTGCCGCCTATCGGGTAGTCGGCAGCGCAAGGCGTAACCGAGCAAAGAAGGGGTTGTTCTCCATGTCCTCCTCCCTCGTCGAAACCGTCGACATCAAGGCGCCGGTCAGCGTCACCTGGGCTCTGTGGAGCGATGTGACGCAATGGCCGAAGTTCCTGAGCCACGTGCGGCGGGTCGATCCGATGGATGAGCGCCGGTTCTCCTGGCAGTTGTCCCTGCCGGGCGCCGACAAGGGCTTCGTCGCGGAGCTCACCGAGGTCGTCCCGCAGGACCGGATCGCCTGGAAGACGATCGAGGGTGTACATCACGCGGGCGTGGTCACCTTCCACCGGCTCGACGACACCTCCAGCCGGGTCGCCCTGCAGATCGAGTACGACCCCAGCGGCTTCGTGGAACACCTCGGAGCCCTGACCAATCTGGACTCGGCGCTGGCCAACTACGACCTGGGTGAGTTCCAGAAGCTGGCCGAGTCCACGGCGGCGGGCGACGGTCCCCGGGGCCTGTGAACACGGCCCGTGCACCGGGGGCGGAGCCCCCGCGGACGGCAACCGCCCGTGCGGCAC
>NZ_JBHWZS010000332.1:0-9433 GCF_042728155.1 Streptomyces sp. NPDC060209 | reverse complement strand
GTCCCGCGGTGGGCCGGGGACGCCGGGGCGGGAGCGGGTCAGCGCTTGCGGGCGATGGTCAGACCGTCGGCGAGCGGCAGCATGACCACGTCGACCCGGGGGTCGGCCGCGAGCGCGGGGTTGAACTCGCGCAGCGCCGCGGCGTTGCCGGTCACCGGCTCGTCGCCGAGCACGCGGCCGCCGTACAGGACGTTGTCGAAGACGATCAGGCCGCCCGGCCGTGTCCTGATCACGAGCTCCTCGAAGTACGCGGCGTAACCGGTCTTGTCCGCGTCCACGAACGAGAAGTCGATGTTCTCCTCGACGGGCAGGGACCGCAGGGTCTCCAGAGCCGGACCGAGGCGCAGCTCGATCAGCCCGGCCAGCCCCGCGGACTCCCAGCCGTCCCGGGCTATGCGGGTCCACTCCTCGCTGGTGTCGCAGCACAGCAGATGTCCGCCCGCGGGCAGCGCCCGGGCGATGGACAGCGAGGAGTAGCCGGTGAAGGTGCCCACCTCGACCGCCTGCCGGGCTCCGGCCATCCGGGCCAGCAGCGTGATGAGGGCGCCCTGCTCGGGCGCGATCCGCATGCCGGCCTTGTCACCCGTCTCCTTCTCGGTGCGCGCCACCAGCTCGTGGTGGGCGGGCAGCGGTGCGATGCCACTCGCGACCACGTAGTCGACGACCTCCTGGGTCGCCTGCACCCGCATCGGCTGGTCGGCAGGAAATTCCATCGTCACTCCTTTTTCAGGGCCCCCAGGGGCCCCGGCAGTCGCCAAGACCTGGACAACGTAGGAGCGCCGACTGGAGAAGCACTTGAGGACCAGTCCACGCACCGGCGGTCACGCTCCAGCCGTGTTCGAGCCGGACTCGACCGTTCCCGGAAAGCCTCTGGGGCGACGCCGGACACAGGCCCCACGCATCGGCCCGTGCCCCGAGAACGCCGCGCAGCGGCCAGCAACGAGGAGTGAGATGCCTGCCAGCACCCCCGCGGACCCGCGTACGGCCCTGATCACGGGCGCCACCAGCGGAATCGGACTCGCCGTCGCCCGCGCCCTGGCCGGCAGCGGATTCCGCGTCTTCCTGTGCGCCCGCTCCGCCGAGAACGTCGCCGCCACCGTCAAGGAACTGCGCGACCAGGGCTACGAAGTGGACGGCGCGACATGCGACGTCCGCTCCCGCGCCGAGGTGACCGAGCTGGTCGCCACCGCCGTCGCGGCGTTCGGACCGATCGACGTCCTGGTCAACAACGCCGGACGCAACGGCGGCGGAGTCACCGCCGAACTCTCCGACGAGATCTGGTACGACGTCGTCGACACCAACCTCAACAGCGTCTTCCTGATGACCCGGGAGGTTCTGTCGGCGGGAGGCATGCTCGGGCGGCCTCGCGGACGGATCGTCAACATCGCCTCCACCGGCGGCAAGCAGGGCGTCGTCCTGGCCGCCCCGTACTCCGCGTCCAAGGCCGGTGTGATCGGCATGACCAAGGCGATCGGGCTGGAACTCGCCTCCTCCGGGACCACCGTCAACGCGGTCTGCCCCGGGTACGTCGAGACCCCCATGGCCGAGCGCGTACGCCGGGCCTACGCCGAGGCGTGGAACACCGGCGAGGAGCAGATCCGCGAGCGCTTCGAGGCCAAGATCCCGCTCGGCCGCTACACCACCCCCGAGGAGGTGGCCGCCATGGTCGGCTACCTCGTCTCGCCTGCCGCGGACGCCGTCACCGCGCAGGCGCTCAACGTCTGCGGCGGCCTCGGCAACTACTGACCGGCCCCGCCGCCCCCTTCGGAAGGTGCACACCCGTGTCCGAGACCACGCCCCGAACCACCACGCCGCCCCCTGCCCCGGACGTCTTCGACAGTCCCTCCCGGCGCACGCCCGGTGAACGGCCGGGCGACCCGACGCGCGTCGACGTGGAGCACACCGTCACCGTCCCGGCCGCGCCGGCGGTCGTCTTCGCCCTGCTCGCCGACGTGGAGAAGTGGCCGCTGATCTTCCCCCCGACCGTGCACGCCCGGTTCCTGGAGCGGGCGCCGGACGAAGGCGGCCCCGAGCGGCTCCAGCTGTGGGCGACCGCCAACGGCGGGGTGCGCACCTGGACGTCCCGCCGCCTCGTCGATCCCGTACGGCGGCGCATCTCCTTCGGCCAGGACCGGCCGAAGGCGCCGATCGCCGCCATGGGCGGGGAGTGGATCGTCCGCCCGGTGGACGCCGGCAGCGAGGTGGTCCTCACCCACACCTACGCGGCGGTCGGCGACGACGCCGACACGCTCGGCTGGCTGGAGAAGGCGGTCGACGGCAACAGCCGTGCCGAACTGGCCGCCCTCGCCGAAGCGGCGCGGGAGAAGGAGGCAGGCCTGGAGACGTCCTTCACCTTCCGCGACAGCCTGCACATCGAGGGCACCGCCGCCGAGGCCCATGCCTTCCTGGACCGCGCGGAACACTGGGTCGAGCGCCTCCCGCACGTGGCGCGGGTCGAGCTCGCCGAGCCCCTGCCCGGTGTGCAGGTCCTGGAGATGGACACCCGGACCGCGGACGGCTCGTCCCACACCACGCGGTCCGTCCGGATCTGCCGGGCGCCGCACAGCATCCACTACAAGCAGCTCATCACCCCCGCTCTGCTCCGGGTCCACACCGGCAGCTGGCTGCTGACCGAGGACGACCGGGGCGTCACCGCGGTCGCCGAGCACACCGTGGTCCTGGAGACGACTGCCATAGCCCGGGTGCTGGGCCCCGACGCCACCGTGGGGCAGGCCCGGACGTTCGTCCGGGACGCCCTGGGCCGCAACAGCTCGGCCACTCTGCGGCAGGCGAAGGCATTCGTGGAGGGGACGTCCGTTGCCTGACCTCCTGGACGGGCTCCCCGCCCGCGCCGACCTGCTGCTGCGTTCCGCCGCCCGCCGCCACGGCGACCGTCCCGCGCTCGTCCTCGGCAGCCGTACGGTCACGTACGCGTCGCTCGACGCGGCGGTGGACCGGTGTGCCGCCGTGCTGCGGGAGCGGTTCGGCGCCGGGGGAGCGGTCATCGCGATCGGCGCCGACCTGCATCCCGACGTCGTGATCGCCTACCACGGTGCCCTGCGCAGCGGGAACACGGCGCTCCTGGTGATCCCCCTGCTGCGCGAGCAGCAACTGCAGTACGTATTGGAGGCGTCCGGCGCGCGGGCGGCCCTGGTCGGGGCCGGCCTCCACGACCGGCTGAGCCGGGTACGCCACGGGCTGCCCGCACTCGACCTGGTCGCCGTGCTGGGGGAGGACCTTGAGGAAGCCGGACCCGGGGTGCCGCGCCTCGCCGATCTGCTGGAAGCCGCCGCGCCCGGGGTGCCCGACCACCACGCGGACCCGGAGGACCCCGCCGCGCTCCACTTCACCAGCGGTACCACGGGTATGCCGAAGGCCGTCGTGCTCAGCCACCGCAACGTGACGGTCAACGCGGTGCAGACCGCCCGGGCACACGGACTCGAAGCCGGCTCCGTCACGCTCGTGCACTTCCCCAGCTACCACCCCATGCACATGAACTCCGCGCTGGCCGCCGGAGCGACCCAGGTGCTGGTGCCGGAGGCGGACCCCGCCCACGCGATGGAGCGGGCCCGCGCCTGCGCCGCCGGGCACGTCTACTCGCTGCCCGCCCGGCTGGCCCAGCTCGCGGCCCACCCCCGGCTGCCCGGACTGCGCCTGCCGGACGCCCGGATGATCGCCTCAGGAGGGTCCGCCCTGGCACCGGCACTGGCCGGGACACTCTCCCGGCACTTCGGCGTCCCGGTGGTCCAGGGGTACGGGCTCGCCGAAGCCTCCCCCCTGACCCACTTCGACCGGCCGGGCGAACACCGTCCCGGCTCGGTCGGCAGGCCCGTCGAGGGGACCGAGCACCGTGTGGTCTCGCTGGACGACGGCACCGTGCTGCCTCCCGGTGAGAACGGGGAGGTCCAGGTCAGGGGTGCGCAGGTGATGCGCGGCTACCTCGATCCGGCGCACGGCCCGGCCGTCGACGCCGACGGCTGGCTGGCCACCGGCGACGTCGGCCGCATCGACGAGGGTGACCGGCTCCATCTCACCGACCGCATCAAGGACGTCTTCAAGTGCGACAACTGGCTCGTGGGGCCGAGCGAGATCGAGGCCCTGCTCGCCGAGGATCCCGCGGTCGCCGACAGCGTCGTCCTCGACCGGCCTGACCCGGTGTCCGGCGCGGTCGCCCACGCGCTCCTCGTCCTCACCGGACCGGTCTCCCCGGGTGAGGCGGAAGAGGCCGTCACCCGGCTCAACGCCCGGCTGCCCTACTACAAGCAGGTCCGCAGCCACGAGTTGGTCGAGCGGATTCCCCGTACCCCCAACGGCAAGATCCCGCGGCGTGAGCTGCGGGCTTCCTTCCACGCACGACTCGACGGAGGTTCCCCGATGGTGATCCTGATCAACGAATTCATCCTGACCGCGGCACCCGAGGAGTTCGAGAAGGTCTTCGAGGCCAGCTCGGTGTACATGCGCGAGCAGCCCGGGTTCATCGACCACACGCTGGTCCGCTCCATGACCAACCCGAACACGTACATCAACATCGCGCGCTGGGAGGACGCGGCGGCGCACATCCAGGTCGTGCAGTCCGAGGGCTTCCAGGACCACATCCGGCAACTCGCGGGCGTCGCCAAGGCGACACCGCAGCTGCACACCGTGGTGTCGCACGTTGAGCGCTGACCCGCTGGGCCTGGCGGGCGTCCCGGTCCTGGTGGCCGGGGCGACCGGCAGGGTGGGCGGCGCGGTCGCGCACGCCTTCGCCGCGCGGGGCGCCGAGGTCGTGGTGCACGGCCGGCACGACAAGAGCACCGGCGCGCTCGCGGACGCCCTCGTCGCCGCACACGGCGTGCGCGCGCACCCGGTGACCGCCGACCTCACCTCACCCGACGGTCCGCAGGCGCTGCGCGCGGGACTCGCGTCGGCAGGCGTGGACCGGCTCGCCGTCCTGGTGAACTGCGTCACCGGGTACGACGGGCAGCCCCGGCCGGTCGCGGCACTGACCGCCGCGGAGTTCCGCGCGGTGCTGGAGACCGATCTGGTGGCCGTGCACACCCTGGTCACCACCGCCCTGCCTCTGCTCGCCGCGTCCGGCCGGGCCCGGGTCGTGCTGCTGTCCTCGCTCGCCGGGGTCCGCGGCCGGCCCGCCGCCGCCCACCTGTGCGCGGCGAAGGCGGGAGTGGCCGGCCTGACGCTGGCCCTGGCCCACGACCTGGCGGGTCAGGGCATCCGCGTCAACTGCGTCGCACCCGGACCGGTGCAGGAGCCCGGCGTCCCGCACCCAGGCCCGCTGGGTCCGGGCATCGTGCCCAACACGCCCGACGAAGTGGCGGGATGCGTCGTCGCGCTCGCCTCCGACCTGTCCAGCCCCGTCAACGGCCACCTCCAGGTCGTCAACGGCGGGCGGCCCTGACCACACGAAGGCGGTCACCCAGCATGAACGCACCCCTCGCACAGCACACCCCCCGCCCCGGACTCTTCCCGGACGGCCGGATCGCTCTGGTCACCGGCGCGTCCCGCGGGCTCGGCAGAGCCGTCGCCCACCGGTTGCGGGCCGGCGGCTGCCACGTCTACCTCAACTACGCCCACGACGACGCGGCCGCCGCCGAGGCGGTCGAGGCGGCGGCGGACCTCCCGGGCAGCACGACGCCCGTCAGGGGAGACATCCGCTCCGCGGAGTTCCTCACCGGGCTCCTGGACCGGATACGCGACGAGCACGGGCAGTTGGACATCCTCGTGCACAACGCCGCCACCATGCACCCGATGCTGCCGGTGGCCCCGGAGGTCATCCCGCTCTTCGACGAGATCGCCCTCGCGCTGAACCCCCTGCTGCACGGCGCCGCTACCGTCGCCAAACTGATGCCGGAGGGCGGCAGGGTCATCGCGGTCTCCGGCAACGGGGCCTTCGAGGTGATCCCGCACTACCTGGCGACCGGTGTCGCGAAGGCGGCCCTGGAGAACCTGGTGCGCTACCTCGCCGTCGACCTCGCGCCGTTCGGCATCACCGTCAACGCCGTCTCCACCCATCTCCTCGACAAGGGGGAGCACACCTCCAATCCGGCCATCGCGGGGCTGCTCGCCTCCCGTACCCCCAACGGGCGCCTCACCAGGCCGGAGGACGTCGCCGATGTGATCGCCCTGCTGTGCGCGCCGGAGGCCGCCTGGATCCAGGGTCAGGTCATCGTGGCCGACGGCGGTCTGGGCCTGCGGGCCTGAGGGGGACGGACATGGACATCACCACCGACATCTGTGTGGTCGGCGCGGGCCCGGCCGGCCTGACGCTTGCTCTGCTGATGCTGCGTTCGGGCGCCCGGGTCACCGTCCTGGACCGCAGCCGCTCCTTCGAGCGCGAGTACCGCGGCGAGATCCTCCAGCCCGGCGCGATGACGCTGCTCGACGACCTCGGGGTGCTCGCCGGAGCACGGGCCCGCGGCGGCTACGAACTCGGCCGGTTCCAGCTCGTGGAGAACGAGCGCCTGCTGATGGACATCGACTACGGCACGCTGCCGCCGCCCTACGGCTTCCTGCTGAGCCTGCCCCAACGGCACCTGCTGACCGAGCTGTTCGACGCGTGTTCCCAGTACCCGGGCTTCACGTACCTGGAGGGCTGCGGCATCCGGGAACTGGTGCGCGAGGGGAGCGCCGTCACCGGCGTCGTGTGCGGGCAGGGGGAGCGGCGCCGCCGGATCACCGCCCCGGTCACCGTCGCCGCGGACGGCCGCTATTCCAAGACCCGCCGGCTGGCGGGGATCGAGCAGCACCGGCTGGACACCTTCGCGCACGACATCCTGTGGTTCAGGGTGGCGGCCGGCGGCCGGGCGGACCGCTCGGTGCGGGTGCACCGGACCGGAGGCACCCCGGTCCTCATCTACGACTCGTACCCCGACTGCGTGCAGATCGGCTGGACGCTGCCGCACAACGGGTACCGCCGGATCGCCGAGGAGGGTGTGGAGAAGCTGCGGTCGCGGATCGCCCGGGCGGTGCCCGACTACGCGGACCAGGTACTCGAACAGGTGAAGGAGCTCAGCGACCTGACACTGCTCGACGTCTTCTCCGGCTACGCCACCCGGTGGGCCGACGACGGGCTGGTCCTGCTCGGGGACAGCGCGCACACCCACAGCCCGATCGGGGCGCAGGGCATCAACCTCGCCCTCCAGGACGCCGCTCTGCTGCATCCCGTGCTGATGAGTGCCCTGGACAGCGGCGACTTCGGCGAGGCCGCTCTGTCGCGATGGGTGCCCGAGCGCAGGAAGGACATCGAGAAGGTCTTCACCCTCCAGGCCCGGCAGAGCAAGGCGATGCTCGGTGGCGGCAGCAGGCTGGCGGGTGCGGTCCGGCCCCTGGCGGCGCGCGCCCTCGCCCACACCCCGCTCTACGGGAAGATCCTGCGCGCCATCGCGTTCGGCGCCCGGCCGATCGCGGTGCGCTCGGACCTGTTCGGAGAAGCGGAACCCATCCGCAGAGAGGCTGCCGGAGCATGAGGATCATCGATCTGTCCTCGCCCATCGACGCGTCGTTCTGGGAACCGGACGAGGTGGTGCACCGCGTGCTCGACGCGCAGGCGGCCGCCGTACACGTACGGGACGAGATGAAGGAGCACTTCGGCCTGGAGCTGGATCCCGGCGTCTTCCCGGGCGGCGCCTTCCTCACCAACGACTACCTGACGCTCACCACCCACACCGGCACCCACGTCGACGCCCCCGCGCACTACGGACCCGCGGAGGGCGAACACACCCCCCGCACGATCGACCAGATGCCGCTGGACTGGTTCGTGCGGCCCGGCATGGTCCTGGACCTGCGGGACGTCGGTACGGGAACGGCCGGAGTCGACCACCTGGAGCGGGAGTTCGACCGGGTGGGACGCAGGCCACGGCCGATGGACGTGGTGCTGCTGCACACCGGGGCCGACCAGCACCTCGGCAAGCCGGAGTACTTCACGGAGTTCACCGGTCTGGACGGGCCGGCCACCCGGCTGCTGCTCGGCCTGGGGGTACGGGTGATCGGGACAGACGCGTTCAGCCTCGACGCGCCCTTCACCCACATCATCCAGGAGTACCACCGCACCGGGGACAAGGACGTGCTGTGGCCCGCCCACTTCGCGGGGCGCCGCGAGGAGTACTGCCAGCTCGAACGGCTGGCCAACCTCCAGGACCTGCCCGCGTCGACGGGATTCACCGTCAGCTGCCTCCCGGTGAAGATCGCCGGGGCCGGCGCGGGGTGGTCGAGGGTGGTGGCGCTGCTGGACGGATGAACAGGGGGCGACGTCGCGGGCAACGCTCGGCCGTACCGCGAGATCGCCTGTCAGGTCATTAGTTAGTCGGCTATATTTCGAACGGCGCGAACGCGAACTCGCGGCTCTCGCGGCGCATTCGGCGCCGGAACCCTCCGCACCGCCCGGACGGGCGGGCTATGGAAAGGCATTCATGGAGAACAGGAAGCTCGGCGCCGCCGGCCTCGGCGTATCGGCTCTCGGCCTCGGCTGCATGGGCATGGCCGGTGCATACGGCACAGCGGACACGGACGAGGCAGTCGCCACGATCCGCCGGGCGCTGGACCTCGGGGTCACCCTGATCGACACGGCTGACTTCTACGGTCCGGGCACCGCCGAGAAGATCGTCGCCCAGGCGCTCGAGGGCCGCCGGGACGAGGCCGTGGTCGCCACGAAGTTCGGCATGCGGCGTCCGGCGGCCGGCCCGCCCTACGTCGACGGCAGCCCCGCGTACGTCCGCGAGGCCTGCGAGGCCTCGCTCCAGCGCATGGGCCTGGACCACATCGACCTGTACTACCTCGCCCGGCTGGACCCGAAGGTCGACGTCGAGGAGACCGTCGGAGCGCTCGGCGAGCTCGTCGCCGAGGGCAAGGTGCGGCACATCGGGCTCTGCGAGGTCTCCGCGCGCACCCTGCGCCGGGCGAACGCGGTCCACCCGATCGCGGCCCTGCAGACCGAGTACTCGCTGTGGGAGCGGCACGTGGAGGCGGAGATCCTGCCCACCTGCCGTGAACTCGGCACCGGCTTCGTGGCGTACAGCCCGCTCGGCCGCGGCTTCCTCACCGGTGCCTTCGACAGCGCGGAGGACCTGGACGCCGACGACCAGCGCCGCAACCACCCGAGGTTCCAGAGCGAGAACTTCGACCACAACCGCAATCTGGTGCGCACGGTCGAGGAGCTGGCCGCGGAGAAGGGCATCAGCCTCACCCAGCTCGCCCTGGCATGGGTGCTGGCCCAGGGTGGCGACGTCGTGCCGATCCCCGGTACGCGGCGCGTCTCCCACCTGGAGCAGAACGCCTCGGCGGTCGACGTGCGGCTGACCGACGACGAGGCCGCCCGGCTCTCCGAGCTCTTCCCCGCCGGTGCCACCGCGGGACTGCGCTACCCCGCGCACTTCATGCGCACGATCGACCAGAGCTGACGCTCTCCGCCCGTCACGGCAGCGGGGCACACCCGGAGGGG
>NZ_JBHWZS010000331.1:0-9541 GCF_042728155.1 Streptomyces sp. NPDC060209 | reverse complement strand
ACCCCGTCGCGTTGCTCGACGGGGTGGGCGCCCTTCTCACTCACTTCTACTGGTTGTACGGACCGTAGTCGTAGTCCTCCAGCGGAACGGCCTGGCCGGAGCCCGTGCCGAACGGCGAGTAATCGATGTCGTCGTAGCCGACGGCCGAGTACATCGCGGCCTTGGCTTCCTCGGTCGGCTCGACCCGGATGTTGCGGTAGCGGGACAGACCCGTACCGGCCGGGATGAGCTTACCGATGATGACGTTCTCCTTGAGGCCGATCAGGGAGTCCGACTTGGCGTTGATCGCCGCGTCGGTCAGAACCCTGGTGGTCTCCTGGAAGGACGCCGCCGACAGCCACGACTCGGTGGCGAGCGAGGCCTTGGTGATACCCATCAGCTGCGGACGGCCGGAGGCGGGGTGACCGCCCTCGGTGACCACACGACGGTTCTCGGTCTCGAACTTCGAGCGCTCGACGAGCTCGCCCGGCAGCAGCTCCGCGTCGCCGGACTCGATGATCGTCACACGGCGCAGCATCTGCCGGATGATGATCTCGATGTGCTTGTCGTGGATCGACACGCCCTGCGAGTTGTAGACCTTCTGGACTTCGCCGACCAGGTGGACCTGGACCGCGCGCTGACCGAGGATCCGCAGCACGTCGTGCGGGTTGGTGGCACCGACGGTGAGCTTCTGGCCCACCTCGACCGCGTCGCCCTCGCCGACCAGGAGACGGGCACGCTTGGAGATCGGGAACGGCGTCTCCTCGCTCCCGTCGTCCGGGGTGACCACGAGCTTCTTGGTCTTCTCGGTCTCCTCGATGCGGACCCGGCCCTTGGCCTCCGAGATCGGGGCGACACCCTTGGGGGTACGCGCCTCGAAGAGCTCGACGACACGCGGCAGACCCTGCGTGATGTCGTCACCCGCCACACCACCGGTGTGGAAGGTACGCATCGTCAGCTGGGTACCGGGCTCACCGATGGACTGGGCGGCGATGATGCCGACCGCCTCACCGATGTCGACCAGCTTGCCGGTGGCGAGCGAGCGTCCGTAGCAGAAGGCACAGGTGCCGACCGCGGACTCACAGGTCAGGACCGAACGGGTCTTGACCTCCTCGACGCCGGCGCCCACGAGGGCGTCGATCAGGACGTCACCGAGGTCGACGTTGGCAGGCGCGATGACCTTGCCGTCGATGACGACGTCCTCGGCGAGCATGCGGGCGTAGACCGAGGTCTCGACGTCGTCCGTCTTGCGCAGGACGCCGTCGGCGCCCTTGACGGCGATCTTCAGCTTGAGGCCGCGGTCGGTGCCGCAGTCCTCCTCGCGGATGATGACGTCCTGCGAGACGTCCACCAGACGACGGGTCAGGTAACCCGAGTCGGCGGTACGCAGGGCGGTGTCCGCCAGACCCTTACGGGCACCGTGCGTGGAGATGAAGTACTCCAGAACGGTGAGGCCCTCACGGAAGGACGCCTTGATGGGACGGGGAATCGTCTCGTTCTTGGCGTTCGACACCAGACCACGCATACCCGCGATCTGACGCATCTGCATCATGTTTCCTCGGGCACCCGAGTCGACCATCATGAAGATGGGGTTCGTCTTCGGGAAGTTCGCGTTCATCGCCTCGGCAACCTCGTTGGTCGCCTTGGTCCAGATCGCGATGAGCTCCTGCGTGCGCTCGTCCTTGGTGATGAGACCGCGCTCGTACTGCTTCTGGACCTTCTCGTCCTGCTCCTCGTAGCCCCTGACGATGGCCTTCTTGGCCTCGGGCACGACGATGTCGGAGACGGCCACGGTGACGCCGGAACGCGTCGCCCAGTGGAAGCCCGCCGCCTTCAGGTTGTCGAGCGTCGCCGCCACGATGACCTTGGGGTAGCGCTCGGCCAGGTCGTTGACGATCTCGGAGAGCTGCTTCTTGCCCACCGAGTAGTCGACGAACGGGTAGTCCTCGGGCAGCAGCTCGTTGAAGAGCGCGCGGCCCAGGCTCGTACGCAGCCGGAAGGTGTCGCCCGGCTGGTACTCGGGCTCGCCCTCCTCGATGACCGGCGGCACCCAGCCACGCGGCGGGATGGTGCCCACCGGGAAGCGGATGTCGACCTTCGCCTGCAGCGACAGCTCGCGGGCGTCGAAGGCCATGGTGGCCTCGGCCGTGGAGCCGAACGCGCGGTCCGTGCCCTTGGCGTTGCGGCCCTCTTCGTCCGTGGTGAGGAAGAAGAGACCCAGCACCATGTCCTGGGTCGGCATGGTGACGGGACGACCGTCGGCCGGCTTCAGGATGTTGTTCGAGGACAGCATCAGGATGCGGGCCTCGGCCTGCGCCTCCGCGGAGAGCGGCAGGTGCACGGCCATCTGGTCACCGTCGAAGTCCGCGTTGAACGCGGTGCAGACGAGCGGGTGGATCTGGATGGCCTTGCCCTCGACCAGCTGCGGCTCGAAGGCCTGGATGCCGAGGCGGTGCAGGGTGGGCGCACGGTTCAGCAGCACCGGGTGCTCGGCGATGACCTCTTCGAGGACGTCGTACACGACGGTGCGGCCACGCTCGACCATGCGCTTGGCCGACTTGATGTTCTGCGCGTGGTTCAGGTCCACCAGGCGCTTCATCACGAACGGCTTGAAGAGCTCCAGCGCCATCGCCTTCGGCAGACCGCACTGGTGCAGCTTGAGCTGCGGACCGACGACGATCACGGAACGCGCGGAGTAGTCCACGCGCTTGCCGAGGAGGTTCTGACGGAAACGGCCCTGCTTGCCCTTCAGCATGTCGCTGAGGGACTTCAGGGGGCGGTTACCGGGACCGGTGACCGGGCGACCGCGGCGGCCGTTGTCGAACAGCGCGTCGACGGCCTCCTGCAGCATCCGCTTCTCGTTGTTCACGATGATCTCGGGGGCACCGAGGTCAAGGAGACGCTTGAGGCGGTTGTTGCGGTTGATCACACGGCGGTACAGGTCGTTCAGGTCGGAGGTCGCGAAGCGGCCACCGTCCAGCTGCACCATCGGACGCAGGTCCGGCGGGATGACCGGCACGCAGTCGAGCACCATGCCCTTGGGCTTGTTGCTGGTCTGCAGGAACGCGGAGACGACCTTGAGGCGCTTGAGCGCACGGGTCTTCTTCTGGCCCTTGCCGGTGCGGATGATCTCGCGGAGGCGCTCGGCCTCCTCGTCGAGGTCGAAGGACTCCAGGCGCTTCTGCAGCGCGGCGGCGCCCATGCAGCCGTCGAAGTACGTGCCGAAGCGGTCACGCAGCTCGCGGTAGAGCAGCTCGTCGCCCTCGAGGTCCTGGACCTTGAGGTTCTTGAAGCGGCTCCACACCTCGTCGAGACGGTCGATCTCGCGCTGCGCACGGTCGCGCAGCTGCTTCATCTCACGCTCGGCACCTTCGCGCACCTTGCGGCGCACGTCGGCCTTGGCACCCTCGGCCTCGAGCTCGGCCAGGTCGGTCTCGAGCTTCTTGGCGCGGTTCTCGAGGTCCGAGTCGCGACGGTTCTCGACCTGCTGGCGCTCGACGGAGACGTGCGCCTCCAGCGACGGGAGGTCACGCGTGCGGCGCTCCTCGTCGACGAACGTGATCATGTACGCGGCGAAGTAGATGACCTTCTCGAGGTCCTTCGGCGCGAGGTCCAGCAGGTAGCCGAGGCGCGACGGGACGCCCTTGAAGTACCAGATGTGGGTGACGGGAGCGGCAAGCTCGATGTGGCCCATGCGCTCACGGCGCACCTTGGCGCGCGTGACCTCCACGCCACAGCGCTCACAGATGATGCCCTTGAAGCGGACACGCTTGTACTTGCCGCAGTAGCACTCCCAGTCCCGGGTCGGACCGAAGATCTTCTCGCAGAAGAGTCCGTCCTTTTCGGGCTTGAGCGTGCGGTAGTTGATGGTCTCCGGCTTCTTCACTTCGCCGTGGGACCAGGTCCGGATGTCGTCCGCGGTGGCAAGGCCGATCCGCAGCTCGTCGAAGAAGTTGACGTCGAGCACTTGTCGTCAATCCCTCTTTCGGGGGTTCGAGCCCCCTCGCCTGAGCGAGAAATCGGGGCACTTCAGCAATGGTCTGAACGGGTCCGGGGAGAGCCGGCCGGATCACTGGGATCCGGCCGGCCAACCCGTCAGACCTCTTCGACGCTGCTCGGCTCGCGCCGGGACAGGTCGATACCGAGCTCCTCCGCCGCGCGGAAGACGTCCTCGTCCGTGTCACGCATCTCGATGGACATACCGTCCGAGGACAGCACCTCCACGTTGAGGCAGAGCGACTGCATTTCCTTGATGAGCACCTTGAAGGACTCGGGAATGCCGGGCTCGGGGATGTTCTCGCCCTTGACGATCGCCTCGTAGACCTTCACGCGGCCGGTGACGTCGTCGGACTTGATCGTCAGGAGTTCCTGGAGGGCGTATGCGGCGCCGTAAGCCTCAAGGGCCCACACCTCCATCTCACCGAATCGCTGCCCACCGAACTGTGCCTTACCACCCAGCGGCTGCTGCGTGATCATGGAGTACGGTCCGGTCGAACGGGCGTGGAGCTTGTCGTCGACCAGGTGGTGCAGCTTGAGGATGTACATGTAGCCGACCGAGACCGGCTCGGGGAACGGCTCGCCGGAGCGGCCGTCGAACAGGTTGGCCTTGCCCGAGGGCTGGACCAGCCGGTCGCCGTCGCGGTTCGGGATCGTGGCCTGGAAGAGGCCGGTGATCTCGTCCTCGCGGGCGCCGTCGAAGACGGGCGTGGCGACGTTGGTGCCGGGGGCGACCTGGTCGGCACCGATGGCCTGCAGACGCTGGGCCCACTCGTCACCGAGACCGGAGACGTCCCAGCCGCGGCTGGCGAGCCAGCCGAGGTGGATCTCCAGGACCTGTCCCGGGTTCATTCGGGACGGGACACCCAGCGGGTTGAGGATGATGTCGACCGGGGTGCCGTCCTCCAGGAACGGCATGTCCTCGATCGGCAGGATCTTGGAGATGACGCCCTTGTTGCCGTGACGGCCGGCGAGCTTGTCACCATCGGTGATCTTGCGCTTCTGCGCGACGTAGACGCGGACCAGCTGGTTCACGCCCGGCGGCAGCTCGTCGCCCTCTTCGCGGTCGAAGACGCGGACGCCGATGACCTTGCCGATCTCGCCGTGCGGGACCTTCAGCGAGGTGTCGCGCACCTCGCGCGCCTTCTCACCGAAGATCGCGCGGAGCAGGCGCTCCTCCGGGGTCAGCTCGGTCTCGCCCTTGGGCGTGACCTTGCCGACGAGGATGTCGCCGGCGACGACCTCGGCACCGATACGGATGATGCCGCGCTCGTCGAGGTCGGCGAGGACCTCTTCGGAGACGTTCGGGATGTCCCGGGTGATCTCCTCCGGGCCGAGCTTGGTGTCACGGGCGTCGACCTCGTGCTCCTCGATGTGGATCGAGGAGAGGACGTCGTCCTGCACGAGGCGCTGCGACAGGATGATCGCGTCCTCGTAGTTGTGACCCTCCCACGGCATGAACGCCACGAGCAGGTTCTTGCCGAGCGCCATCTCACCGTTCTCGGTGGCGGGCCCGTCGGCGAGGACCTGGCTCTCGATCACGCGGTCGCCCTCGGAGACGACGACCTTCTGGTTGACCGAGGTGCCCTGGTTGGAGCGCGAGAACTTGGCGATGCGGTACGTGGTGTACGTGCCGTCGTCGTTCGTCACGGTGATGTAGTCCGCGGAGACCTCCTGGACCACACCCGCCTTCTCCGCCTTGAGCACGTCACCGGCGTCGGTGGCACAGCGGTACTCCATGCCGGTACCGACCAGCGGCGCCTCGCTCTTGATGAGCGGGACGGCCTGACGCATCATGTTGGCGCCCATGAGGGCACGGTTGGCGTCGTCGTGCTCGAGGAACGGGATCATCGCGGTCGCGACCGACACCATCTGGCGCGGCGAGACGTCCATGTAGTCGACGTCGTCACCGGGGATGTAGTCGATCTCCCCGCCACGACGGCGGACCAGGACGCGGGCCTCGGTGAAGCGCATGTCCTCGGAGAGCGTCGCGTTCGCCTGGGCGATCACGAAGCGGTCCTCTTCATCGGCCGTCAGGTAGTCGACGTCGTCGGTGACGACGCCCTCGACGACCTTGCGGTACGGCGTCTCGATGAAGCCGAACGGGTTGATGCGCCCGTAGGAGGCCAGCGAGCCGATCAGACCGATGTTCGGGCCTTCGGGCGTCTCGATCGGGCACATGCGGCCGTAGTGCGACGGGTGAACGTCACGGACCTCGAAGCCGGCGCGCTCACGGGACAGACCACCCGGGCCGAGCGCGTTGAGACGACGCTTGTGCGTCAGGCCCGACAGCGGGTTGTTCTGGTCCATGAACTGGGACAGCTGGCTGGTGCCGAAGAACTCCTTGATGGAGGCGACGACCGGCCGGATGTTGATCAGGGTCTGCGGCGTGATCGCCTCGACGTCCTGGGTGGTCATGCGCTCACGCACGACGCGCTCCATACGAGCGAGACCCGTACGGACCTGGTTCTGGATCAGCTCACCGACGTTACGGATACGGCGGTTGCCGAAGTGGTCGATGTCGTCGGTCTCGACCATGATCGAACGGCCGGACTCGCCGGTCGTCTCGGTCTCGCCGGCGTGCAGCTTCACCAGGTACTTGATGGTGGCGATGATGTCGTCGCTGGTGAGCACACCGGCGTCGAGCGGCTCGTCGGCGCCGAGCTTCTTGTTCACCTTGTAGCGGCCGACCTTCGCGAGGTCGTAGCGCTTCGGGTTGAAGTAGAGGTTCTCGAGCAGCGTCTGAGCAGCCTCGCGCGTGGGCGGCTCGCCCGGACGCAGCTTGCGGTAGATGTCGAGCAGCGCGTCGTCCTGGCCCTGGGTGTGGTCCTTCTCCAGGGTGGCGCGCATGGACTCGTACTCGCCGAACTCCTCGAGGATCTGCTCGGTGGTCCAGCCGAGAGCCTTCAGGAGGACGGTGACGGACTGCTTGCGCTTGCGGTCGATGCGGACACCGACCATGTCGCGCTTGTCGATCTCCATCTCCAGCCAGGCACCCCGGGAAGGGATGATCTTGGAGGAGAAGATGTCCTTGTCGGACGTCTTGTCGATGGAGGAGTCGAAGTAGACACCCGGCGAGCGCACGAGCTGCGACACGACGACACGCTCGGTGCCGTTGATGACGAAGGTGCCCTTGTTGGTCATGAGCGGGAAGTCGCCCATGAAGACCGTCTGGGACTTGATCTCGCCGGTCTCGTTGTTGGTGAACTCGGCCGTGACGAAGAGCGGCGCGGCGAACGTGAAGTCGCGCTCCTTGCACTCGTCGATCGAGTTCTTCGGGGGCTCGAAGCGGTGGTCGCGGAACGTGAGCGACATCGACCCGGAGAAGTCCTCGATCGGCGAAATCTCCTCGAAGATTTCCTCCAGGCCGGACTTGGTGGGGACGTCCTGTCCACTGTCCAGAGCAGCCTCGACGCGAGCCTTCCAGGCGGCGTTACCGAGGAGCCAGTCAAAGCTCTCGGTCTGCAGCGCGAGGAGGTTCGGAACCTCGAGGGGCTCCTTGATCTTTGCAAAAGAGATGCGCAGCGGGGCGGTGCTGGCACCGTTGTTCGTATTCGAGGTCGAGGCGTTGCGCGAGGCGGCCAAGAGGGGGTCCTTCCGAGGGCTCGGACTCACTACGCGCGTACCGGCCCCAAGCCGCACACAGAGACAGAAATCCCAAGGTCAGGGAATGTCCGGTCATCGGTGCTAGGCGTGGGCATGCCCCTGGTGACGGGCAGGAGGCAGCTAACAGGCAGCGCAAAGGGTCAGTGTAGCCAAGCGGCACACTGATGTCCAGTCGGGGTTCTCAGAGACCCACGTTGCTCTCAACAGCTGTTCTCAACACCTATGAATAGCCCTCGCGCGGGGTGCGCTCTTCTTTACTGCCCTCTTCGCTCTCGATCCATGCCTCGGATGCGGATCGAGATGACGACGCGTCCTGAGAATTGCGCGCCGCGTGCGGTTCGTCAAGGCCCTGTGGCCCCGGCGGACGTCCGGCGATCTTCACCTGTGCCCTGAGGACGCCTGTTGACGGCCCTCTGAGCGCCCCGGAGAAACGCACGGCGATGATCACCCTACTCGTCGCGGGCGGAAGTTCAAGGCAGCCTCCAGGGGCACGCCAAAGGGCGACCACCCGGATGGGTGATCGCCCTTTGCGATGTGACAACCCCGCCTCGCGGCAGAGTCGGTCCTGAGGAGTCAGATGACTCGCAGGGTCACTTGACCTCGACGGAGGCGCCGGCGCCCTTGAGGGACTCGGCAGCCTTCTCGGCGGCCTCCTTGGCGACCTTCTCGAGGACGGGCTTCGGGGCGCCGTCCACGAGGTCCTTGGCCTCCTTGAGACCCAGCGAGGTCAGCTCACGCACGACCTTGATGACCTGGATCTTCTTCTCGCCGGCACCCGTGAGGATGACGTCGAACTCGTCCTGCTCGGCCTCGGCCTCGGCGGCGGGGCCACCGGCGGCGGGACCGGCGACGGCGACGGCCGCGGCGGCGGTGACGTCGAACTTCTCCTCGAACGCCTTAACGAACTCGGAGAGCTCGATGAGGGTGAGCTCCTCGAACTGAGCGAGCAGGTCTTCCTGGCTGAGCTTCGCCATGATGGCGTCCTTCCACTAATTCGGCAGGTGCCGGATGTATATGTAGGCGGGCGTACGGGCCCGCTGCGAGCCGTGGACGCGGAGTGTTACTCCGCCACCTCGGCGTCGGCGGGAGCCGGCGTACCGGCACCGCCCTGCTCGGCCTTCTTGGCGCGAAGCGCTTCCGCGGTGCGGACGAACTTCGACGGCAGAGCCTGGAAGAGCTGCGCAGCCTGAGTCTGCTTGCCCTTCATGGCGCCGGCCAGCTTGGCGAGCAGAACCTCGCGGGACTCGAGGTCCGCGAGCTTCTTGATCTCATCGGCAGACAGCGCCTTACCGTCAAGGACACCGCCCTTGATGATGAGGTTGGGGTTGTCCTTGGCGAAGTCACGAAGACCCTTCGCCGACTCCACCGGGTCACCGGTGATGAAGGCAACCGCCGTCGGACCTGCGAACAGGTCGTCCAGCGTGTCGATCCCGGCCTCGTTGGCCGCAATCTTGGTCAGCGTGTTCTTCACCACGGCGTACTGGGCGTTCTCACCGAGCGAACGACGCAGCGTCTTGAGCTGCGCCACGGTGAGACCCCGGTACTCGGTCAGCACAGCGGCGTTCGAGCTGCGGAACTGGTCCGTCAGCTCGGCTACCGCGGCAGCCTTGTCGGGCCTTGCCATGAGCGTCGGCCTCCTTCCGGGTGATGAGGACCGCTCAGAAGGGGCCGGGAAAGACGAAACGCCCCGGCGCAGGCGCCAGGGCGTAGCTCGACCGAATGAATCCGGGAGCTTTCCACAGTCACCTGCGCAGGTCGCCCGTTCTCGACGGATCCTTCGGTCACCGTTTCCTCTTGCGAGGTCCCGGTAACGACCAGCGGTCTTTGGCTTCCTGGTGAGAGTACGCGACCGGGGCCGTCCGGAGCAAATCCGTCCCGGTTCGACCGGCCCGAGAGGTTTGAGGGCCTCTCGTCCCGGTCGGAGCCCCGCGTACGAGGACGGGCCCCGCACCCTCCGAAG
>NZ_JBHWZS010000330.1:0-9581 GCF_042728155.1 Streptomyces sp. NPDC060209 | reverse complement strand
CCGCACAGGGAGCCGCCGGCCGCGCCCGTTCCAGGCGCCCCGGCCGGGCTCACACCACGGTGCCGATGCCGGCATTCGACGACCTTGGCGCCCCACCCCGGATTGAACGATTCAATAATGGAGTGGCCCCGCACCTTCACTACTCTCCGGCAATCGCCACGCTCGCGACGCGGTCACCCCCGAAACAGGCTGATCCCGCGAGACCTCTTGTGAGAGCATCACGCCACAGTTATGGTCCCTGCCGGTTGAGACGATTCAAATTGGCCGTGGCGGTCTACAGCGTCGGCTCGGGGCGCAGCACCTCCAACCCGCACGGCTGACCGCGGCCGCCGCTCCTTGCCCGTGGCGCCGGACGGCGCCACGGGCTTTCCCTCGGGTCCCTCAAGAGGAGAGACATGCAGCACAACACGACCGTCACACCGACCCGTTCCGCGACGGCCTGCCATTTCGAGGTGGGCACCGGCACGTACGACGTGGAGGTCCGGCTCGGCGGCGACACGGCGGGGAGCACCCGCGTCAGTGGCGGGGCACGACGTTCCCTGCTGCCCGAGACCGTCACCGCGGCGGGTGAGCGGGTGATCCTCAGCTTCACGATGAACGTGCGAGATCCCGAGGGCGAACCCACCAGGGCCGACGGCGAACCCACCGGCGCCGAAGGCGAACCCACCCGGCCCGACGGTGGTCCGGGCCTCAACCTCCTCGTCGGCGGGTCCGACCCCGCGCCGGCCGAGATCCGCGTCACCCCGGCCGGCGAGAGCCTTCAGATCTTCCTCGTCGGGGACTCCACGGTCTGCGACCAGGCCCGCGCGCCCTATGCCGGCTGGGGTCAGCAGCTTCCGCAGCACTTCCGCCGCGGACTGTCGGTCGCCAACTACGCGTCGTCCGGGGAGAGCACGGTCTCGTACCTCGAGGACCCGCGGCTCTTCGCCACCGTCCTCGGTCTGATGCGCGAGGACGACCTCGTTCTCATCCAGCTCGCGCACAACGACAAGACGACCGACGCGGCGACGTACCTGGCCAACCTGGAAGCGCTGGTGGACGGTGTCCGCGGCGGCGGGGGCCGGCCCGTGCTCCTCACCCCCATGGTCCGCCACGCGTTCGGCCCGGACGGCACCCTGGGCAACGACGCCGCCCTCCTCGTGAACGGCCTCGGCGTCGACCACCCCGCGGTGATCCGCTCGGTCGCCGCGGCTCGCGGTGTCCCGCTCATCGACCTCACCGCCGCGAGCAGGTCGGTGGTCGAGTCATCGGGCGCCGAGAGCTCCCGGGCTCTCTACCTGTGCGACGAGGAGAAGGACCACACCCACACCTCCGAACACGGTGCCGGCGTGTACGCGGACCTGGTCCGCGCGGAGCTGCTCGCCCTGGGCCTGGTGCCACGGCATCTGTTCAGGTGAGACGTGCGGGCGGCCCGGCTGTCACCGCCGCAGCGCCGCCGTCAGCATCGGCAGGGCGTGCCGCAACTCCCTGTACCCGTAGGTACCGCTGTGTCCACCGTGGTAGAGGTGGGTGGTGACGGGCGCGCCCAGAGACGTGAGCCGGTCGGCGAGCATCCGGGTCTCCTCGCCGCAGACGGCTTCGGTCACGGACACGACACCGTCGTCGGCGAGCGCCACCCACTTCTCGGTGCCGGGGATGTGGGGATCGGGCTCCTCCCCGTCGAGCGGACCTGGCTTGCCGTCACCGGAGGCCAGGTGGACGGGCGTGTGGCGCAGTCCTGCGGCGTGGTGGTACGGATCCCAGTCGATCCAGGTCTTCCACTGCTTCCACGGGTCACCGAAGATCGCGTAGCCGTCCACACCGACGTACTTCGCTCCGGAGAGCCACATCTCCGGGTGCCGGACCGGATGCACAGGTGCCCCGAAGGCGGCGACGGCACCGAACAGGCCTGTGACCCGGGCCGCGAGTCCCAGGGCGCCGAATCCTCCCTGGGACTCCCCGGCGGCCGCCCTGTTCGGCCCCGCACCGTAGTGCCGCTCCACCAGGGGCACGACTTCACGGAGGAAGTACGTGCGCACCCGGGGTGAGCCTCCCTTGCCCTGGTTCCACCAGTCGGTCCAGAATCCGAACAGCGGCATGCCCGGCATGACCACCAGAACATCGCGCAGCTCGGCGAGTTCCTGCACCTTGAAGAGGCTGGTCCAGGTCGTGTGGTCACCGTCTCCGCCCGCCAGCAGATAGAGCGTGGGCCAGCGGTCACCGGGGCGGCGCCCGTCCCAGCCGCGCGGTGTCAGCAGGGCCACGGTGCTCCGGCCGCCGAGGGCCGGGGAGTCGACGGTCAGCTCGATCAGCCGTTCGTCCAGACGTCGTTCGGCGATGACCGTGTTCGTGGCGCCGGCCGGGGCGGCGGCACCGAGGAGCGCACCGGCGCCGAGGAGGGCCCCGCTCGTCAGTACGGTGCGGCGTGTGTGTGCGTGCGACATAGCTGAGTCTTCGGCCGACGGCGCGTCCACCTTGAGCTCCCGGCCGTCCACGCACCCCCGCACCATGGACCGGGTACGGGACGGCCTTCCTCCGTTTCGTTCGAATGTGTGGTGAGGACAAGCGGCCGAAACCGTGAGCCCTCCGCATGCACGGGTCCATACGTCGACCCGGGCGGCTCAGGGCAACTACCTTGTCACTACTGGTTGTTGTTCGTCACGCGTTGTCACCGCCGCTTCGCCATCGGGGGGAATCATGAGCAGAGAAGTACGAGCTGTCACCAGAGGGGTACTCGAGGCAGCCGGTGCAGTAACGATTCCGTGTGACGTGGGCCTTCGCTACACGCGGGACGACCCGTGCGCGGTGACTCTCACACTGTGGGGCGCGTCCCTCGTCGAGGAACACTGGTGCGTGTCACGTGACCTGCTCGACGCGGGGCTGAGAGCCGGGTCCGGAGCGGGTGCCGTCCACGTCCGGCCCGGGACGCCGGCCGGATCCGGGCGGCCCGGAGTGTCCGTGACGATGCGCTCGGCGGCGCGCACGGTGGAACTCTCGCTGGACCACTGGGCGATGTCCCACTATCTCGAACGCACCTGCCGCATCGTGCCCATGGGTGAGGAGTTCGGCCCCGACTCCATGAACGCGGTGATCGACCGGCTGCTCAGCGACGGGGGCGAGCCCTCCGCACACGGCCGCCGCTGAACCGGCGGCGCTTCCTTCACACAGGTGCTTGGCGAAGCACCGGCCGGACTCAGGCCGGATCCGCCTCCTCAGAACCGGGCAGCGGCTGTTCGGCCCAGATGGTCTTGCCCGTGCCGGTGTAGCGGGTGCCCCACCGCTCGGTGAGACTCGCGACCAGCAGGAGGCCGCGTCCGCCTTCGTCGAAGATCCTGGCACGGCGCAGATGCGGGGCGGTGCTGCTCCCGTCGAAGACCTCGCAGATGAGCGCGGTGTCCCGGATGAGGCGGAGCCGGATGGGATCGCCGCCGTAGCGGATGGCGTTGGTGACCAGCTCGCTGACGACCAGCTCGGTGGTGAACACCGCGTCGTCCAGGCCCCAGGCCGCAAGTTGCGCGGCGGCACGTTTTCGGGCGTTCGAGACGACGGCCGGATCGGAGGGAAGGTCCCACGAGGCGTAATGGCCGGCGTCGAGACGCCGGGTACGGGCCAGCAGCAGGGCGACGTCGTCGTTCGGCTGCTCGGGGACCAGTGCGTCCATGACGGTGTCGCAGGCCTCTTCGAGGGAGTGTGCGGGGCGGCCGAGCAGATCGCGCAGCTCGGCGAGCGCGTGGTCGGTGTCCCTGCCCGCGGTCTCGATCAGACCGTCCGTGTACAGGGCGAGCCGACTGCCCTCGGGGAGCTCGAACTCGGCCGCCTCGAAGGCCAGGCCGCCCACTCCGAGCGGCGGACCGGAGGGCAGCCGCAGCTGTTCGACGGTGCCGTCGGGGCGAGCCACCACCGGCTCGGGGTGGCCCGCCCGCGCCATCATGCAGTGTCCGGTTGCCGGGTCGTACACGGCGTAGAGGCATGTCGCCCCGGCGACCTGTACGCCCTCGGGACTGTCCGCCGGCTGTTCGCGGTCGAGTGTGAGCACCAGGTCGTCGAGCTGGGTGAGCAGCTCCTCGGGTGAGAGGTCGACATCGGCGAGCGTACGAACGGCGGTGCGGAGCCTGCCCATGGTGGCCGAGGCGTGGAGACCGTGGCCGACGACGTCGCCGACCACCAGCGCGACCCGGGCGCCGGACAGCGGGATGACGTCGAACCAGTCTCCTCCGATGCCCGCGCCGTTGGTGTTCGGGAGGTAGCGTGCCGTGACCTCGACGGCCTTCTGGCGCGCCGCCCGCCGTGGCAGCAGGCTGCGCTGCAGGGCGAGTGCCGTGGCCCTCTCGCGGGTGTACCGCCGGGCGTTGTCCACGCAGACGGCCGCCCGCGACACGAGCTCTGCCGCGAGCTGCAGATCCGCGGCGCCGAATGCCCCGGGCGTCCGGTGCCGGCAGAAGAGCGTGGTGCCGAGGGTGATGCCGCGGGCCCGCAACGGGACCACCATCACCGAGTGGATCTTTTGTTCACGCATGCTCCGCGACCGTTCGGGTTCGTCCGTCTTCCAGCGCCGCAGAGCCTCGTCGTCGACGGTCATGCGCGCGGGTTCCCCCTGGATCAGCGCGCGGCCCACCACGGAGTCACGGTCGTAGGCGTGGATCTCCCCGAGCGGGACCACCGACTCGGGGCATCCTTCGAGCACGGACCGCTGGGCGACCCGGTGGAAGCTGATCGAGTCCCGGTGCAGCACCGAACGCGCCTCGTCGCCCGTCAGCACCTCGGAGAGCAGGTCGACCGTCACGAAGTCGGCGAAGTCCTCGATGGCGAGCTCCGCCAGCTCCTCGGCGGTACGTCCCACATCGAGGGTGCTGCCGATCCGCATACTGGCCTTGTTCAGCACGGCCAGACGACGGCGTGCCCAGAACTGATCGGTGGTATCGAGTGTCACGACGGACACGCCCTGGACCTCACCGGCGGCATTCCGCACGGGTGACATCGCCGCCTGCCAGATGTGCTCGCTGCCCTCCACCATGAGGTGCGACTCGTAAGGCTCCCCCTGGCCTGTCCTCAGCACCCGGTCGATGGCCTCCGCGAGCCCTTTCCCGCCCTCCAGGAACAGTCCGGGCTCGATCTCCCCGGGCCGCAGCCCGAGCATCGACTCCTCGGTCCTGCTGACCGAATCCGCCGCTGCCAGGTTGGCCATGGCGAGCAGCTGGTCCCGGCCGAAATAGGCCACCGGCACGGGCAGCTGCTCCAGGATCCGGCAGCGTTCGTCCTCGGACGGTACGTAGGCGAGCGGCCTGCCGCCGACGGTCGCCGGTGTGGGCTCACCGCTGTCCGCAGGCGGGCCCTCGCGGCCCGTCTCGTCCATGCTCATGGGCCCATCACTCGTCCTCCCCACCTAGGCAGGTCGCCCACGAACACACATATGCGACCTTTGTTCAAGAATGCCCTTGTGTGTCCAGCCTCTCAACCGGCCCCTCTCCCCCTCGCAGCCGATCGGCTCAGCCGGCACCCCTGTCCGGCGTCTCCCTCACCACCGGGTACCACCGGTCGGCAAGCCCGGCCTGCCCGCCGAGCCCGCGGCAGGGGCGACCGTCACCTCGCGGCGCCCGGACAGCGGTTGGGTCGGCGAGCGCGTGGTCAGTCACCGGCGACGGCGAGCGGGCCGCCTGCGCGGAACGCCAGCTTCGCGAAGCGTTCGCCGATGCGTCGATGGGTGGCCGCGTCGGGGTGCAGCGCGTCGGGGAGCGGCAGTTCGGCCGAGTCCGTCTCGCCGTAGAGTTCACGGCCGTCGAGGTAGTGCAGGTTCGGGTCCTCGGCCGCCCTCTGCTCGACGATGCGGGCGAGTTCGTCCCTGATGATGCTCAGGGTGAGCTTTCCGGCAGCTGTTTCGGCAGGGTCCCCCACGGCGCTGAAGCTCAGCCTTCCCGTGCTCAGGGCGCTGTAGTCCGGTGCGCTGGGGCCGGGGGTGTTCTCGTGGATGGGGCACAGGATGGGTGAGACGACCAGCAGCGGAGTGGTGGGGTGGCCTTCGCGGATCGTGTCGAGGAAGCCGTGGACGGCCGGGGTGAAGGCGCGCAGGCGCATCACATCGGTGTTGACCAGGTTGATGCCTGCCTTGACGCTGATCAGGTCCGCGGGCGTGTCGCGCAGGGCGCGGGCGGTGAACGGGTCGAGCAGCGCGCTGCCGGCGAACCCCAGGTTGAGCAGCTCCACCCCGCCGAGTGCCGCGGCCAGTGCGGGCCAGGTGGTGGTCGGGCTCGCGGCGTCCGAGCCGTGGCTGATCGAACTGCCGTGGTGCAGCCACACCGTGCGGTCCGCGGCCGGAACCGGCTCCACCGGGGCGTCGGTCCGCAGGGCGACCAGCTCGGTGGTCTCGTTGTGCGGCAGCCAGATCTCGACGTCCTTCACATCGGCGGACAGTCCGGTGAAGCGAAGGGTGCCCACCGGGCCCGGACGGGTCTCGGCGGATCCGGCAGCCATGTCGATGGTGAGGGTGTTGCCACCGGCCACACCGGCCCGGCCCGCGAGGCGGCCGTCGACCAGCAGGTCGTAGACCCCGTCCGGTCGGGGCGGGGCGCCCACGTACACCCGCTTGGTGGGCAGCGTGTCCAGCTCCACGAGAGTGGCCCGGGTGCGGAGGACCATCCGGACGCCGGAGGGCTGGGCCTCCGCCATCGCCAGCTGGCCGTCCGTGTTCTGCGCGCGGGCACGGGCGGGCAGCCGGTGCGGCAGCAGACCGTGCTCGGTGCGCTCCAGATCGAGTGCGCCGCGCAGGAGGTCCTCGGTGATGGGGGTGGTTATCAGCTGGGGCCGGGTACTCATTCTCCGCCGCCTGTTCGGGTGTACGTGTCTGATTCGATCGAGAAGGGCCGGCCTGCTCAGGGCGCGGGCCAGTTCCGCAGCAGCGCGTCGAGGGCGTCCAGGACCCGTGACCAGGTCTCCTGCGTGCCTGGGGCACTGTGGCTGAAACTTCCACCCGACTCCAGGCTGATGTAGCCGTGGAAGACGCTGCCGAGCAGCCGGACCGCGTGTGTCTGGTCCGGCTCGGTCAGGTCGTAGCCACGCAGGATCGCCCGGGTCATCTGCGCGTGTCTGCCGCCGGCACTGGCGGCGGCCGCATCCGGGTCGAGCCTGAGCTGCGCCGCCGCGTAGCGGCCCGGGTGCTCCCTGGCGTAGTCACGGTAGGCGTTGGCGAACGCCTCCAGGGCGTCCTTGCCCGCCCTCCCGGCCAGAGCCGCGGCGACGCGGTCGGCGAGCTCCGCCAGGGCCAGCAGGGCGATCCTCGTCTTGAGGTCCTGGGAGTTCTTCAGGTGCGAGTAGAGACTCGCGTCCTTGACGCCGAACTGCCGGGCGAGTGCCGCGACGGTCACCTTGTCGAATCCGACCTCGTCGGCCAGTTCCGCTCCGGCCTGCGTAAGGCGTTCCGCTGTCAGCCCTGCTCTTGCCATGGCCACCATTCCCTCCGGCAGATTCGATTATGCATTTACCTAATAGCACTAGGCAAATCTGCGAGCTCCTAAGGATGGAGCCACGAGGCTGCCCCTCCCGGACACGGCGGCACCCGCCGGGTACGGGCCACTCAGTCCGTACGAATACGAGCTGCGGGGAGACCTGTGAGAATCGCCGCGACGGTCTCGTCCGGAGTCTGCCGAGAGGTGTCCAGCCTGAGGCCGATGCCAGGCGTCTCCTCACGGAGACTGTGGTCGAGGGCATCGACCGTCCAGGTGCCGTACCCGGTCTTCGGACGCGCCGCCTCCCTGGCCCGCACCGCAGCGGTGGAGGGTGCCAGCACGACGACGTACAGGGGGCGGGTGCGCACCCTCGCGACGTACCGCCTCAGATCCTCCCCGAGGACGATGTCCTGGACGACCGCGGTCCACCCGTCGCGCGCGTACTCGTCCGCGACCAGGGCGGAAAGACGGTACCGGAGCTCCAGTTGAGCCCTGGCCTCCGTGGTCTCCTCGGGCATCAGCTCCTCCCGGCCGGAGACGGTCATGCGGCGGAACACGTCACCTCGCACATGCGCCGCCCGGGGCAGGCGCTCGGCCAGGAGCTGCGCCACTGTCGACTTCCCCGCCGCCATCACACCAGTGATCAGGACGACGGCGGGGCCCGGTCCGGTGTCCACGTCGCTCCTCTCGCTCGGGAACGCCACACGTTAGCGCGGGTCCATGAACGGCCGGGCACGCCCCATAGGGTGGGGCCGTCCGACGTGTTTCAGGTGGAGGGTGCGTGGAACGGATGGCCGCCGAGTGGGAGTGGGACGACACGCTGTTCTCCGGCACGGCCGCCTACTACCGACGCGGGAGACTTCCGTACGCCCCCGGGCTGGCGGACGTACTGGCCGGCGTCCTGCGGCTCGACGGACGAGGACGCCTCATCGACGTGGGGTGCGGGCCCGGCGTTCTTGCCCTGGGACTGGCCCACCTGTTCCGCGAGGTCGTCGGAGTGGATCCGGACGCCGGCATGCTCACCGAGGCGGAACACGCGGCGGATCTGGCGGGCGTGACCGGCAGGACGCGATGGGTGCGGGCCCGCGCCGAGGAACTCCCCGCAGGTCTGGGGGCGTTCACCGTCGCGACCTTCGGCCAGTCCTTCCACTGGATGGACCGCGACCTCGTGGCGGCAACCATCAGGGACATGCTTGAGCCCGGGGGGTCGCTGGTGCACGTCTCGGATCTGAAGACGGAGACCCGTTCGGTCGACGGTCTTCCGTATCCGGCGGTGCCCTACGCGGCGACGGAGCACCTGGTCAGGGACTATCTGGGACCGGTCCGGCGCGCCGGCCGCGGAGTGCTGCCCCAGGGGACTCCGGGGGGCGAGGCGACCGTGTTCTCCCGGGCAGGATTCTCCGGCCCCCGACGCCACGTCGTCCCCGGCGGCCAGGCGCTGGAGCGCACGCATGACGACGTCGTCGCCTGGGTCTTCTCGATGTCGTACTCGGCTCCCCACCTCTTCGGCTCCCGCCGTGACCGCTTCGAGGCGGACCTGCGCCGGCTCCTGCGGGAGGCATCACCATCGGGCAGGTTCTCCGAGCGCCGGCCGAGCACCGAGGTGTTCGTGTGGGGGAAGGAGATTGAGGAACATCGAGGCGAAAGCTGACGCCAGGGGGATGTCCCACGTGACTGCTCGCTGATGCGGCGTCGAACCGAAGGCAGGTGGACATCGTGCCCATCCCCGGCGCCCTCGGCCCTCGGCGCATCGAGGAGAACACCGCCGCCGGCGACATGATCCTTACGGAAACCGGCCTCACCGCCATCAACACGATCCTGCCCCACGGCGGATCCGGCTACCGGTACCACGAGAAGGCCATGCCCACCTGGACCTGACCCGCCCCGGGCACCAGCCCCGCAAGCGTGTCGCTGCCGGGCCCTTGCCTCAAGGGCCCGAACGCGACGCACATACGGTACGCAGTGAAGATCCAACGAAAGGCCCCCGATCGTGGTGGGCACTCCGACGGTCCTCCCCGTGACCGAGCGCACCGAGGGGCGCGCCCTCGGATTCATGGGCGAGCCCCGATCCAACGTCCTGGAGCCCGACATCGTGCTCAAGGATGCGGGCAAGGGCTGACACGACGTGCGCCATCGGCGGGCGGCGGCGGTTCCGTCCAGGAC
>NZ_JBHWZS010000329.1:0-9620 GCF_042728155.1 Streptomyces sp. NPDC060209 | reverse complement strand
GCCAACCTGCGCACCGCCTTCGTCGACGACTCCGACGGCAACCAGGTACAGGTCGTCGTCGACGGCGTCGAAGTCCCCTGGCAGGAGATCGACCTCAGCCACCTGCCCGAGGACGAGCGAGAGACGGCCTTCGAGCGGTTCCTCGCCGAGGACCACCACCGTCACTTCGAGCCGGCCCGACCGCCCCTGATCCGGTTCACCCTGCTCACCACGGGCCCGGACAAGGCCGAACTGGTCCTCACCGCGCACCACGTGCTCTTCGACGGATGGTCGTTCCCGATCATCATGACCGACCTGCTGCGCCTGTACGGATCGGCCGGCGACGGCTCGGTCCTGCCCAGGACCCGCGGCTTCCGGGACTTCCTCGTCTGGCTCTCCCGGCAGGACCACGACGAGACCGCACTGGCCTGGGCCCGCGAACTCGAAGGCGTCGACGAGCCCACCCTGGTCGCACCCGTCACCGCCCGGCAGGGCGACGACGTGGACGATTCGGCAGCCGGGCAGGTCGACGTCGTGCTGCCCATGGACGAAGCCCGCCTGCTCAACAGACGTGCCTCCGAGCTCGGCATCACCGTCAACACCCTGCTCCAAGGGGCCTGGGCGGTCCTCATCGGCGAACTGACCGGACGCCAGGACGTGCTGTTCGGCGCGACCGTATCGGGGCGCCCGCCTGCGGTCACCGACGTCGACTCCATGGTCGGCCTCTTCATCAACACCCTGCCTGTACGAGCGCGGTACACACCGGGCGACACCTTCGGCGGCATGCTGCAGAGCCTGCAGAAGCGCCAGGCCGCGCTCCTGGACCACCACCACTACGGCCTGGCGGAGATCCACCGGACCACCGGCCTGAGTGCCCTGTTCGACACGCTCGTGGTGTTCGAGTCCTACCCGGTGGACCAGGAAGGCCTCACCGACGCGAACACGGCGGGTGGCATCTCCTTCACCGGCATCCGCCCCTTCTCCGGCACCCACTACCCACTGACCCTGATGGCCGACGCCGACCCCTACCTGCGGCTCGCCCTGCAGTACAAGGAAAGCGTCTTCGACCGCGCGACGGTGGAGTCCCTGGCCGGCAGTCTCCAGCGCATCCTGCGCCAACTGTCCGAGGACCCCTCCCGGCACCTCGGACACGTCAAGGTGCTCGAGACCGCCGAACGCGACCGGCTGCTCAATCAGTTCAACCACGTCGACACCCTGTCCCCCCAGGTGACGATTCCCGAGCTGTTCGCCCAGCAGGTGACCGCCACCCCCGACGCCGAGGCGGTGGTCTGCGACGGCGTCTCGCTCACCTACCGCGAACTCGACGCCCGGGCCGGCCGGCTCGCCCTGGAACTCACCGCTCAGGGAGTGGGCCCTGAGACCGTGGTGGCGGTTGCGCTGCCACGCTCGACCGACCTCGTGGCCGGCCTCCTCGCCGTCCTCAAGTCCGGTGGCGCCTATCTGCCGATCGACCCCAGATACCCCAGCCATCGGCTGGAGTACATCCTCACCGAGGCGGCCCCCCAGCTGATCCTCACCGACCACGACACCGTCGGCGTGCTGCCGGACCACGACCTGCCACTGCTGTTCCTGGACGAGCCGGCCACCGGCACGGAGCCGGCGGTCGAGGCCGGCGGGGGAGCACGGCCCGTGGGCCTGCGGCCGCAGCACCTGGCGTACGTGATGTACACCTCGGGCTCCACCGGCGCTCCCAAGGGCGTCGCCATCACCCACAGCAACGTCGTCAACGGGGTGCTGCACCTCGCCACCCGCATCGGGGCCGCGCCGGGCCGGCGGATGCTGGCCGGCACCTCGGTCAACTTCGACGTCTCCGCCTTCGAGATCTTCACCACGCTGTGCACCGGCGGTGTGGTCGAAGTCGTCCGTGACGTTCTCGCCCTGAGCGAGCGCGACAGGTGGGACGGCAACGTCATCAGCACCGTCCCCTCGGTCTTCGCCGAGCTGGTCGACCAGCTCGCCGGCCGGACCCATGTCGACACGCTGGTGTTCGCGGGAGAGGCACTTCCGGCCGGCCTGGTCCGCCAGATCCGCGAGACCTTCCCCAGCGTGAAGATGATCAACGCCTACGGGCAGAGTGAATCCTTCTACGCCACCACCTTCACCGTCCCCGACGGCGAGGAGTGGGACGGTTCGGGCAGCGCCCCGATCGGATCGCCACTGGGGCACGTACGCGCCTACGTCCTGGGACCGAACCTCGAACCGGTCCAGGTCGGAGTGGTCGGCGAGCTGTACATCGCGGGCGACGTCGGGCGCGGTTACCGCGGCCGGGCCGACCTGACCGCTGAGCGGTTCGTCGCGGGCCCCTACGGACCCGCGGGCGAGAGGATGTATCGCACGGGTGACCTGGCCCGCTGGAACCGCCAAGGCCAACTCGAGTACGTGGGGCGGGGTGACGCCCAGGTCAAGATCCGTGGGTTCCGCATCGAACCCGGCGAGGTCGAGGCCGCGCTCGTCGCCCATCCGGCCGTCGCCCAGGCTGCCGTCGTCGCCCTTGAGGGCCGCGGAACGGGCAAACAGCTCGTGGGGTACGTCGTGGGCGCCGAGCACGGTGACATCGGCACCGACGAACTGCGTGAGTTCGCCACGGAGAAGCTGCCGGCCTTCATGGTTCCCGCGGCCTTCATGGTCCTCGACCGGCTCCCGCTGACCCCCAACGGAAAGCTGGACAGGGCCGCTCTGCCCGCACCCGAGTTCGCGGGGCAGGAGTACCGGGCGCCCCGCACGCGGACCGAGGAGGCACTGGCCGATCTGTTCGCCGACATCCTGGGCCTGGACCGGGTCGGGATCGACGACGACTTCTTCGTCCTGGGCGGGCACTCGCTCCTGGCCACCCGGCTCAACAGCCGTATCCGCACCGTGCTGGACGCGGTGCTGCCCATGCGGGCGGTGTTCCAGTCACCCACGGTCGCCGAGCTCGCCGTCTGCCTGGAAGCGGCCGGCGACGCGTCCGAGAACTCCGACCCCTTCGCTCGGGTGCTTCCCATCAAGTCCGGCGGGGACAAGGAGCCGCTGTGGTGGATCCACCTGGCCGGCGGGCTGGCCTGGCCGTATCTGAATTTCACCAGCAGGCTGCCTGCGGACCGCCCCTCCTACGGAATTCAGGCGAGCGGTCTGGACGGTGAAACTCCCCTTCCCGGTCGTCTGGAAACCCTGGTCGACGACTATATCGAGCAGATATTCTCCTATCAGAAGCAAGGCCCTTTCCACCTCGTCGGCTGGTCCTTCGGCGGTGTGGTCGCCCACGCGATAGCCGCGGAACTGCAGAGCCGGGGCCACGAAGTCGCGCTGCTCGGGCTCCTGGATTCCGCGCCCAGTGGACACTTCGCCGACAACGCGGACCTCGAACTCGCACAGGTGCGCGGCCTGCTCAGGGACCACATCGGCGACCTCGCCGACTCGGACGAGGAGCGCCTGCTCGAAATCGCATCCGCCGTCGTCGTCAACAACGTGGACATGCTGAAGCGGTTCGAGCAGCCCGTTTACGAGGGCGACGCCCTTTTCTTCAACGCGACGCTGAATCCAGAGGCGCCGTACATGGACCAATGGAAGTCGCACATCACCGGAACGCTGCGGGTGCACGACGTCCCCGGCACCCACTACGAGATCTGCACGCCGGAGCACGCTCCCGCCGTGACCGCGGCCATCGCCCGCGCGCTCGACGCCTTCTGAGCGGCCACCCACGCCGGCGCCACCACCTACCCGCACCGAAGGATGTGCTTTTCGAATGTTCGTTCCTGCTCCCTACCGTCAGCCGTCCGCGCCCTGGATGGTGGACATCCTGCGTGGCAATCCGCTGGCACTGATGGTCTCCAACGGCCCGCGGGAAGCGGGCCCCTACGCCACGCATCTCCCGGTCATCCAGGATCCGACGATGACCGGGGACTGGGCGGCCGATCTCTCAGGCGCCCGGCTGCTGGGCCATATGAACAGGGCCAATCCGCACTGGAAGGCACTGGACGACGGCGCCCAGGTCCTGCTGACCTTCACCGGCCCGCACGCCTACGTCTCGCCGACGGTGTATCAGCAGACCCCGTCCGCACCGACCTGGAACTTCACCTCCGTCCATGTGCACGGCGTGCTCCGCAAGATCGAGCACGACCAGGCGGGCGAGGAGACGCTGGAGCTGGTCAGGTCCACGGTGCGGGCCTTCGAAGCCGATTTCGGCGACGCCTGGGACATGTCCGACTCCCAGGACTACTTCCGCAAGATCCTGCCGGCCGTGGGCGGCTTCCGGATCGACGTTTCCGGAGCGGAAGGCATGTTCAAACTCAGCCAGGAACAGGACCCGCATGTCCGCGAGCGCGTACGCGAATCCTTCGCCGCGCGCTCCGACTCCGGGAGGCATCGGGAGGCTGCCCGGCTGATGGGGAAGCTGCCCCCACCCGGCTGCCCGCACGCGGCCTGAAAGTACTCAGAGCATAAACATCGGTGTGCGCTGAATTTATCGGCATGCGCCGAAAAGACCCCTCGCAATTTCGCGGTACAAATCGTTGACCGGTCTGCATTTCGTGCACTAGTTTTTCGAAAACCACCACCGGCGGGAGAATCGCAATGGGAATCAAGGATGAAATCTACGAGGTCGTCGGCATCGGCTTCGGTCCGTCCAACCTCTCACTGGCAGTTGCCCTGGAGGAGCACGAGAGCAATGGGCACGGAAAGCCTGTATCGGCGGCGTTCTTCGAGCGCCAGCCGACTCTCGGCTGGCACCGCAACATGCTGCTCCCGTCGGCGAAAATGCAGATCTCTTTCCTGAAGGATCTGTCCACCTTCCGCAACCCGGCCTCCAGGTTCAGCTTCATCGCTTACCTGCACGCCGCCGGCAGGCTGGCCCAGTTCGTCAACAACCAGGAGTTCTTCCCCACCCGGCAGGAATTCCACGACTACCTCGAGTGGGCCGAGTCGAGCTTCTCGGACCGGGTCACCTACAGCTCGGAAGTCGTGTCCGTCAAGCTCCCTCGGACACACGGTGACACGCCGGCCGACCATGTGGAGGTCGAGCTGCGGGACACCGGGTCCCGCGACGGCACCCGCCTGGTCAAAGCCCGCAACATCGTCGTGTCCACGGGGCTCGTCCCCAAGATGCCGTCGGGCATCGACAGGGACGAACGCATATGGCACAGCTCGGAATTCCTCGAGAAATTCCGGAAGCTGGACCAGAGCAAGGTGAAAAGGGTCGCCGTCGTCGGCGCCGGCCAGAGCGCCGCCGAGATCGTCCGCTACGTCTACGACGCGCTACCGGACGCGACGGTCTCCGCGATCATGCCGTCCTACGGCTACTCGATCGCGGACGACACCCCCTTCGCCAACCGCATCTTCGACGCCGACGCCGTGGACGACTACTACAACGGCAGCCAGCGGTCGAAGGACTCCTTCTGGCGCTACCACAAGAACACCAACTACGGGGTGGTCGACGACGAGGTGATCAGGGACCTCCACCAGCGCGCGTACGACGACGAAGTACGCGGGACCCCCCGGCTCGAGTTCCTCAACCTGTCCCGGGTCGACAGCGTGAAGCAGACCGGTGAAGACGTCCGGCTCACGATGCACTCGGTGCGCAACGACGAGGCCTACCAGGTCGACGTCGACGTGCTGATCTGCGCCACCGGCTACGACTCCATGGAGCCGACCGAGCTGCTGGGCGAGCTGGAAGGCCACTGCCTGCGCGACGAGGGGGGCCGGTTCCGCGTCGAGCGGGACTACCGGCTGGCCACCACCGCGGACGTGTCCTGCGGTGTCTACCTCCAGGGCGGCACCGAGCACACCCACGGACTGGCGTCCTCGCTCCTGTCGAACATCGCCATCAGGAGCGGCGAGATCGCCGACTCGATCGCCGAGAGGAGGAGCACCCGGCAGTACAGCGCGACGTGAACACACGTCGCAGGATTTCCGAAGGATTTGGAGTTGCCCATGAGCACCAACCCGTTCGACGACACCGACGGCCGGTTCTACGTCCTGGTGAACGATGAGGAGCAGTACTCACTCTGGCCCACGTTCACCGACGTGCCTGCCGGCTGGCGGGTCGCGTACGGAGAGGAAGGCCGCCAGCAGTGCCTGGGCTACATAGACCAGCACTGGACCGACATGCGGCCCAAGAGCCTGCGGAACGCGATGGACAGGGACACCGTCCGCGTCTGACCGCAGGGCTGAGGAAGGGAGACAGCGAGCGTGGGCCCGTACCGGCCACCGACGCCCGGAACGGGCCCGGCCCGCCCTCCCGCCCCCGGAGTGCCACCGCGCGTGCGCACCCCTACGCCAGTACTTGATCACCCCACCCGGAGATGACATGACTTCCGTATCGGTGCACAGCCGCAAGGTCACTCGACGCCACTACCTGATGTGCCGCCCCGAGCACTTCGACGTCAGCTACGTCATCAACCCCTGGATGGACCCCGCGAAGCCGGTGGACACCAGAACGGCCCTCCTCCAGTGGGAGTCGCTGTACAGCCTCTACCGTTCCCTGGGCCACCGGGTCGACCTCGTCAACCCGGTGCCGGGCCTGCCCGACATGGTCTTCTCGGCGAACGGGGCCACCGTCGTGGACGGCAAGGTACTGGGGGCCAAATTCCTCAACGAGGAAAGGGCCGCCGAGGCGCCGGCCCACCGGGCCTGGTACCGCGCGAACGGTTTCACCGAGATCCACGACCCTCACCACGTCAACGAGGGCGAGGGCGACTTCGCCGTCACCGAGAGCTGGATACTCGCCGGACGCGGCTTCAGATGCACCCCCGAAGGGCACCAGGAAGCGCAGGAGTTCTTCGGCCGGCCGGTGATCAGCCTCGAACTGGTCGATCCCCGCTTCTACCACCTCGACACCGCGCTGTGTGTGCTCGACGGGGACGAGATCATGTATTACCCGCAGGCATTCACGCTCGGCAGCCGCGAAGTCCTCGCCCGTCTCTTCCCCGACGCCCTGCTCGTCGACCAGGAGGACGCGGACGTCCTCGGCCTCAACGCCGTCAGCGACGGCCTCAACGTCGTCCTCCCCGAAGCGGCCCAAAAACTTGCCGGACAGCTGCGAGCCCGCGGTTTCCGGACCCACGGCACCGACCTCTCCGAGCTGCTCAAGGGCGGCGGCAGCGTGAAGTGCTGCACTCAGGAACTGCGGTTCTAGCGAGACGGCAGACGTGGGGCACGACGCCACCCTCACGCCGGCCCCACGCGTGCGTGTCCGCCCCCTACCCGGGGGTGGACACGCACCGGCATGTCCGCCCGACAGCGTGTTCAAGTGTCCAAAATCCAGCCGCTGTACACCCGGCGCCACACGGTTGTGCCTGTTCAGAGCCGTTCGAACGGGGCCGAGGTGCGGCCGACAGCACTTGTGAGCGTTCCTTTCCCACACCACTCTGGCGCTCATGGATCCGACCACCCACGTCGACGGCACCCGACACGAGCCGGTCACCACTGCGTTCGAGACGCCCGAGCCGATCGCGCTCGTGCTCGGACTCGGCGCCGGAGCAGTCTGCGTCCGTGCGAGCGACCGTACGGACACCCACGTGCGGATCTCCCCGGGAGACCCTGCCGCAGCGGCCGACGTACGCGCCGCCGAACTGGCCGAGATCACGTTCGCGGACGGAACACTGAGCATCGGGGCCGCGCGGACCCGGCGGTCGGATCTGTCGGCCGGGTCCCTGGCCGTCCTGGTCGAACTCCCCGCCGGCTCCACCCTCCACGGGCATGCCGGGTCCGCGGACCTCGACGCCGCCGGACGCCTGGGGAAATGCCGGTTCACCACCACGCGCGGCGACATCCGGCTGGACGAGGTCGGCCCGGTGCACCTGCGCACCGTCAGCGGCGACCTGTTCCTCGGCCGGGTGACCGGATCCGCCGAGATCATGACCGGGCGTGGCCGGGTGCGCGTCACCGAGGTCCTGGGCGCGGCGCGGGTCAGCAACGCGCACGGCGACACGCGACTCGGCCGGATCACAGGTGCGCTGAAGGTGGCAGCCGCCGACGGAGACGTCGTGGTGGACCTGGCGTATGCGGCGGTCGACATCAGGACCAGCACAGGAAATGTGCGCCTGAACAAGGCCGCGTGCGGCCCGGTGGTCCTTCGTACGGCCTCCGGAGACCTGGAGACGGCCGTCCCCCAGGACGCGAGGGCCTCGCTCGATCTGCGAACCGACTCGGGCAGGGTGACCAACATCCTGCGCAGCGCCGAGGTACGGGCCTTCACCAGGCCCGACGTGCGAATCCGCGCCCGCGCGGGCTCGGGCAACGTGCTGGTCCGCAACGCCGGCCCGCGCTCCGCGCGCTGAAATCCGGCCACGACGGGAGCACTCCCGGCCGGAGATCTCTTCCATCCCCGAACGACCACACCCCGACGCGGCCCGCGTCCGAAGGAGACCACCATGACCGTCACGTCGCAGGAGACCGAGATCTTCGCGCTGACTTCGGAGCTCGTCAGCGAGCCCGTCCGCGGCTATACGGAACTGCGGCGTCAGGCCCCGCTCGTCCGCGTGACCCTGCCCGATATCGAGACACCCGTCTGGCTCATCACCCGCTATCAGGACGCCAAGGCGGTCCTGAGCGACCCGCGGTTCGTCCGGGACCAGGGCAAGGTGCCGGGTCTGGCGCAGGACGGCCCCAGCATCGCGGAGCAGATGATCGAGGCGTACGGACTGCCCGCGGAGTACCGCGACTACCTGGGCATCATGGTGCTCGTCGACGGCGAGGAGCACAGCCGGCTGAGGAATCTGGTCACCAAGTCGTTCACGGCCCGGCGCATCAACGCCCTCCGCCCGCGTCTGGAACAGATCACGAAGGAGCTTGTCGCGCCGCTCGCCGCCAGGAAGGAGGCCGAGCTTCTGGAGGACGTCGGGTACCCGCTCGCGTCGACGGTCATCTGCGCGCTCATCGGCATCGACGAGGCCGACGTGCCCCGGATGCGGACCTGGATCCGTGAGTACGCCTCCGGAGACATCGACCTGGTCATCCCGGCCCTGCGGAACATGGTCGATCACTCCAAGGACCTCATCGCCCGCCGCACCGCCGCACCGATGGACGATCTCGTCTCCGGCTGGATCGCTTCCGGGAAGGACGACCCCGACGGCCTGACCGAGACGGAGATGGTCGCCCTCATCCTGCTCCTGATAAACACCGGCATCACGCCACCCGCGCTGTTCATCGCCAGCGCGGTGCTCGCTCTCCTCGACCACCCCGACCAACTGGCCCGGCTCCGCGCCGAGCCGGAACTCCTCGGCCGCGCCGTCACCGAGCTGCTGCGGTTCACCTCACCCGTGCCCATGGGCGCCCCGCTGTACGCGGTGGAGGACCTGGAGTTCGCCGGAATGCCCGTCAAGAAGGGGGAAGCGGTGACGAGCGCCCTTCTCGCCGCGAACTTCGACCCCGACGAGTACCAGGCACCGGAACGCCTCGACATCACCCGCGACCTGGGGCGCGGCGTGGGCCACGTCGCGTTCGGCCACAGCGCCCACTACTGCATCGGCGCCTCACTGGCCCGACTCGAGGCCGAGGTCGCGCTGGACCAGCTGCTCATCCAGCAGACGGCGCTGCGGCTCGGCGCGGCGCGTGACGAACTGGAGTACTTCGATCTCCCGGGAGAGGGCCGTCACCTGCACAAACTGCCGGTCAAATTCTGAATCCGCCGCACAGTCGAGAAC
>NZ_JBHWZS010000328.1:0-9638 GCF_042728155.1 Streptomyces sp. NPDC060209 | reverse complement strand
GCCGGCCGGCACCCGCCCCTCACGCGTCGCTACTGCCCCAGAAGGCTGTCGCTGCCCGGCCGCTCGCCCGGCGGCTGATCCCCGTCCTCGGGGTCCTTCGTGGTGCTGGGAGACCCGCTCGGCGTCCCTGAAGGGGTCTCGCTCGGCGTCTCCGACGGCGTCGGATCCTCGCTGGGCGTCTCGCTCGGCGTCTCGGACGGCGTCGGGTCCTCGCTCGGCGTCTCGGACGGCTCCTCGGTCTCGGACGGAGTGGCCGAGGGCGTCTCGGTCACGGCCGTCTCACCGCGTTCGACTCCCTCCAGGTCGAAGGCGGCGTCCGAGCCGCCCCCGAGCGCGCCCAGGGTGTAGTCCGCCCAGATCTTCGCGGGGAACCCGCCACCGTTGGCCCGGCCGGAGTTGGCCGTGCCGGTGAGGCTGACCTGGCCGCCGCCGTCCTTGGTGGACTCACCGAAGAGGGCCACGGCCGTGGTGAGTTCCGGGGTGTACGCCGTGAACCAGGCAGCCTTGTTGTTCTCGGAGGTGCCCGTCTTGCCGGCGGCGTCGTAGGCGGAGGTGTTGGCCTCGCGGCCGGAGCCGATGTCGACGACCTCGGTCAGCGCCTTCGTCACGGTGTCGGCGGACGCCCGGCTGATCACCTGGCCGCCCACACCGTCGACGGGCTCCATGGTGCGGTCGCGGTGCACGGCGGACTTCACGATGGTCGGGGTGACCTTCTTGCCGTGGTTGTCGAGCGTGGCGTACACGCCGGCCATGTCCCACGTCGAGGCGTTCATGGTGCCGAGCGTGATCGCGGGCCGCTCGGGGAAGTTCTTGTCCGGTACGCCCATGTCGAGTGCGGTCTTCTTCACGGCGCTCGGGGTGACGTCGACGACCATCTGCGCGAAGACGGAGTTGATCGACTTGTCCATCGCCTTCTGGACGGTCGGGCTGTCGTAGCTGACGTCGTCCTCGTTCTGCGGGGCGAAGGGGGTGTCACTGCCCACGACAGGGCGCTTGCTGGTGCCGTCGTAGACCGTGTTCAGGCCGATCAGGTCGCCGTCCTGGGTGGTCGACCCGTTCTCCAGCGCGGAGGCGAGCACCAGCGGCTTGAAGGTGGAGGCCGGCTGGTAGTCCTGCCGGGTGGCGTTGTTGTACCAGTGCTCGGTGGCCCCGACCCCGCCGTACAGCGCGACGACCTTGCCGGTCTTCGGGTCCACGGACGTGGCACCGGCCTGGACGGTCGCGTCGACCTTGTTGTTCTTGCGGTCGAGCTGGTTCTCCAGCTGCCGGTCGACCGACTTCTCGAGCTGCTTCTGCCGCTTCTTGTCGATGTTGAGGGTGACCGTCCAGCCGCCGGCGTCCAGCATCTCCTCGGTGATGCCCTGCCGCTTCATCTCGTCGTTCGCGGCCTCGACGAGGTAGCCGGTCTGGCCCTCCATGCCGGGGGCGGCCTTGGGCGAGTCGGGGACGGGGAACGTCATCTTGTCCCGCTCGGCCCGGTCGAGCCAGCCCTCGTCGACCATGTTGTTCAGCGTGTAGGCCCAGCGCTCCTTGACGAGCTTCTTGCCGGTGGGCGTCGCGTTCGCCCAGTCGTACTGGCTGGGGGCCTGGAGCAGGGCCGCGAGGTAGGCGCCCTGGGAGGTGTCGAGATCCTTGGCGTCGACCCCGTAGTAGGCCTGTGCCGCCGCCTGGATACCGCTCGCACCGCGTCCGTAGTAGACGGTGTTGAGGTATCCGGCGAGGATGTCGTCCTTCTCCGTGCGCTGGTCGACCTTGAGCGAGATCACCAGCTCCTTGAGCTTGCGGGTGACCGTCTGGTCCTGCGTGAGGTAGTAGTTCTTCACGTACTGCTGGGTGATCGTGGATCCACCCTGCTTGCCCTTGCCCGAGAGCGTGTTGAACACACCGCGCGCGGTGCCCTTGAGGTCGACGCCCTGGTCGCGGTAGAAGGACTTGTTCTCGGCGGCGACGAAGGCGTGCTGGACGCTCTTCGGCACGACGCCGAGGTCGACTATCTCCCGGTTGACCTCTGAGTTGCTCCGGGCCAGGAGCGTGCCGTCGCTGTACTTGTAGACGTTGCTCTGCTTCTCGGCCTGGGCATTGGCCTCCGGCACGTCGACGTACATGTAGAGCGCCGCCAGGGCACCCATTCCGAGCAGGCAGAGCCCGAAGAACGTTCCCAGGATCTTCCGCCAGGTGAAGAGCCGGCGTATGCCACCGCCCTTGGCCCGGCGGGCTTCTCGCCCCTGGGCTCGCCGCGCATCCGCTCGACCCATCGCTGTGGTGCTCCTGTTCTTCTGCTCGTACCGCTCCGGTCAGACCTGCCAGCTAACACTGAAAGCCTGGACAAATGGCAAGCGATCCGGTCTTTTCCGGACGTGAGAATCAGCACCCGGTCCCGAAGGAACCGACTCGCGAGGGGTGCACAAGGTTGCGAAACGCGTTAATGTGAAATCACATTGATAGCGCGGCGTCATGCCGCACGAGACGGGGGATCCATGTCCGCACCGCACGACCTTCCCGACGCGACCGGCCCCGGCGCCGACCTGACGCCGGACGCTCCCGAGATGCCCGAACCCCAGGTCAGGGAGACGACCGCACATTCCATCCCCGGCGGCCTCGGGCTCCTGCTGACCGTCTTCGGGGTGTTCCTCGGCGTGGCCCTGGCCATCGTCGGCGGCGTCCTCGGCTCCAACGGCCACAACGGCGCCGGAATCCCGCTCTTCATCCTCGGGCTGCTCCTGGCCATCGCCTCGTTCTTCTGCATGAGCGGTGTGAAGATGGTCGCTCCGGGCGAGGCCCGGGTCATCCAGCTCTTCGGCCGCTACGTCGGCACGATCCGCTCCGACGGCCTGCGCTGGATCAACCCGCTGACGTCCAGCCGCAAGATCTCCACCCGGGTCCGCAACCACGAGACGGCCGTCCTGAAGGTCAACGACGCCTACGGCAACCCGATCGAGCTCGCGGCGATCGTCGTCTGGAAGGTCGAGGACACCGCGCAGGCGCTCTTCGAGGTCGACGACTTCCTGGAGTTCGTCGCCACCCAGACCGAGGCGGCCGTCCGGCACATCGCCATCGAGTACCCGTACGACGCCCACGAGGAGGGCGGGCTCTCCCTGCGGGGCAACGCCGAGGAGATCACCGAGAAGCTCGCGGTCGAGCTCACCGCGCGGGTGCAGGCGGCCGGCGTGCGCATCATCGAGTCCCGCTTCAGCCACCTCGCGTACGCCCCCGAGATCGCCTCCGCGATGCTCCAGCGGCAGCAGGCGGGGGCGGTCGTCGCCGCCCGTCAGCAGATCGTCGAGGGCGCGGTGGGCATGGTCGAGATGGCACTGACCCGGATCGCCGAGCAGGACATCGTCGAGCTCGACTCCGAGCGCAAGGCGGCCATGGTCAGCAACCTCATGGTGGTGCTGTGCGGTGACCGTGCGGCGCAGCCGGTCCTGAACACGGGCACGCTCTACCAGTGACCGACGACGCGGCCCCTCCTCCCGGCCGGACACCCCGGCGCGGCCCCGCCCGCAAGCAGATGCTGCTGCGGCTGGATCCCGCGGTGCATGACGCGCTGGCCCGGTGGGCCTCGGACGAGCTGCGCAGTGCGAACGCGCAGATCGAGTTCCTGCTGCGGCGGGCCCTGGCGGAGGCGGGCCGGCTCCCGGGCGGCGCGGCCCCGATCCCCCGCAGGGGCCGGCCCCCGAAGGCCCCGCCGCCGGAGCCGCCCGAGCCCACGGGGTGACCGCACGGGTCGAGCCGCGCCGGGAGGGGGCCGGGTCCCCGCCCCCCTCCCTCGCACGGCCCGGGTGAGCCGCCCGCACCACCGAGGGCCCGTATACATGCTAGGTATACACACCGTGTACAGTGCGGCGCATGTCAATCGGTCACACCCTCCTCGGGCTCCTGGAGTCCGGCCCCCGCCACGGCTACGACCTCAAGCGCGCCTTCGACGAGAAGTTCGGGCACGATCGCCCACTGCACTACGGTCAGGTCTACGCGACCATGTCCCGCCTGCTGAAGAACGGACTCGTCGAGGTCGACGGGGTCGAGACGGACGGCGGGCCCGAGCGCAAGCGGTACGCCATCACCGACGCGGGCATCACCGATGTCGCCGCCTGGCTCGCGCAGCCCGAGAAGCCGGAGCCGTACCTTCAGTCGACCCTGTACACGAAGGTCGTCCTGGCCCTGCTCACCGGCCGCGACGCCGCCGACCTCCTGGACGCCCAGCGCTCCGAGCACCTGCGCCTGATGCGCATCCTCACCGACCGCAAGCGCCAGGGCGACCTCGCCGACCAGCTGATCTGCGACCACGCCCTCTTCCACCTCGAAGCCGATCTGCGGTGGCTGGAACTGACCTCCGCGCGTCTCGGCCGGCTCGCCGAGGTGGTCGCCCCGTGACCCCCGCCGGCTCCCTGCTCGCCGCCCACGACCTGCACAAGACCTACGGCTCCACCCCCGCGCTCGACGGCGCCTCGTTCTCCGTCCACCCCGGCGAGGTCGTCGCCGTCATGGGCCCGTCCGGCTCCGGCAAGTCGACACTGCTGCACTGCCTCGCCGGGATCGTCACCCCCGACTCGGGCACCGTCACCTACGGCGGCCACGAGCTCTCCGGCATGTCGGACGCCGAGCGCAGCGCCCTGCGCCGCGGCGACTTCGGTTTCGTCTTCCAGTTCGGCCAGCTCGTCCCCGAGCTGACCTGCGTGGAGAACGTCGCCCTGCCGTTGCGCCTCAACGGCGTCAAGCGGAAGGAGGCCGAACGCACCGCCCTGGAGTGGATGGAGCGCCTGGAGGTCGAGAACATCGCCGCCCAGCGCCCCGGTGAGGTGTCCGGCGGTCAGGGCCAGCGCGTGGCCGTGGCCCGCGCCCTGGTCGCCTCCCCCAAGGTGGTCTTCGCCGACGAGCCGACGGGGGCGCTGGACTCCCTCAACGGCGAGCGGGTCATGGAGCTGCTCACCGAGTCCGCCCGGACGGCCGGCACGGCCGTCGTGCTCGTGACCCACGAGGCGCGCGTCGCCGCGTACTCGGACCGCGACGTCGTCGTGCGCGACGGCCGCTGCCGTGATCTGGAGTACGTCGTATGACCTGGCTGCGTGACCTCGGCCTCGGCATACGCTTCGCCGCCGCGGGCGGGCGCGAGGGCTGGGCGCGGACCGCGCTCACCGCCGTCGGGGTGGGACTGGGAGTGGCGCTGCTGCTGGCCGCCGCGTCCGTGCCGCATCTGCTCGCCGAGCGCTCCTCGCGCGACCAGGCCCGTGAGGAGGTCTCGGCGTCGCGCAACGCCGACGTCCCGAAGTCGGACACCACGGTCCTGCGGATCAACGCGGGGACGGAGTACCGAGGCCTCACCGTCGAAGGCTTCCTGATGCGCGCGGAGGGGTCGCACCCGGTCGTCCCGCCCGGGGTCGACGCCTTCCCCGGGGCCGGTGAGATGGCGGCCTCCCCCGCCCTCCGCGAGCTGCTGGCCTCACCCGAAGGCGCCCTCCTCAAGGAGCGGCTGCCGTACCGGATCACCTCGACGATCGCCGACCCCGGTCTGCGCTCCCCGCACGAGCTGTACTTCTACGTGGGCAGCGACTCGCTGACCCCCGCCACCGGCGGGCACCGGCTGGCCGGTTACGGCGACGACACCCCGAACGAGCCGCTCACACCCGTCCTGGTCGTCCTCGTCATCCTGATCTGCGTCGTACTGCTGGCGCCGGTCGCGATCTTCATCGCCACCGCCGTGCGGTTCGGCGGCGACCGCCGCGACCGCCGGCTCGCCGCCCTCCGCCTGGTCGGTACCGACATCCGGACGACCCGCCGGATCGCGGCGGGCGAGGCGCTGTTCGGCTCACTGCTCGGCCTGCTGGCCGGGCTGGCGTTCTTCCTGGTGGGCCGCAGATTCATCGGGCACATCGAGCTCTGGAACCACAGCGCGTTCCCGTCCGACCTCACGCCCGCCCTCTGGCAGGCCGCGCTCATCGCCGTGGCGGTGCCGCTGTCCGCCGTGCTCGTCACACTGGTCGCCATGCGCGCGGTGGCCGTCGAGCCGCTGGGCGTCATGCGCGACACGGGCAGCCGCAGGCGCCGCCTCTGGTGGCGTCTGCTGGTACCGGCCCTGGGTCTGGCCGTCCTGGGACTGACGGGCAGGGTCGAGGAAGACACTCCCGTCGACCCGTACCCGATCGCCGCCGGCGCCGTGCTCGTCCTGTTCGGGCTCGCACTGCTGCTGCCCTGGCTGATCGAGGCCTGTGTGGGCAGGCTGCGCGGCGGTCCGCTGCCCTGGCAGCTGGCGGTGCGCCGGCTCCAGCTGAACAGCGGGGCGGCGTCCCGGGCCGTCAGCGGGATCACCGTCGCGGTCGCCGGCGCGGTGGCCCTCCAGATGCTGTTCGCGGCGGTCGGCGACGAGTTCGAGACGATGACGGGCCAGGATCCCTCACGCGCCCAGTTCCACACCTTCTCGGAGAAGGTCACCGGCGACGCCGCCGCCCGGACCATCGAGGAGTTCCGGGCCACCGAGGGCGTGGAACGCGTCATCGGCACGGTCGAGACGTACGTGACCAAGCCGGGGACGTACGGGGAGGACGAGGTCACGCCCACCACCTCCCTCACCGTCGGCGACTGCGCCACCCTGAAGGAGCTCGCCGAGATCCGTTCCTGCAAGGAGGGCGACGCCTTCGTCGTCCACCCCAGGGGCGACAAGGAGATGAGCGACTGGGTCGACGAGACCGCTCGCAAGGGCGAGGAGATCGAGCTCAACTCCTCCATCGGCTGGGACCCGGGGGCCGAGTCGGTGCGGTGGACCCTGCCCGCGGACGCGGCCACGGTCACGACGAGCCGCGACCCGATCGGTGAGGAGCACTGGGGCATCATGGCGACGGTCGGGGCCGTCGACCCGCGCATCCTGCCGAGCGCCCAGACGGTCGCGCAGATCAAGGTCGACGAGGGCGTGAAGGACGTCTCCGAGTACGTACGGAACACGGCGGCCGGGATCGACCCCGGGATGCGGGTCGCCACCCTGGCCTCGACGGAACGCGACCGTCAGTACGCCAGCGTGCAGACGGGCCTGCGGCTCGGTGCGGCGGCGACGTTGCTGCTCATCGCCGCCTCCATGCTGATCTCCCAGCTGGAGCAGCTCCGGGAACGCAAGCGGCTGCTGTCGGTCCTGGTCGCCTTCGGCACCAGGCGAGTCACCCTCGGCTGGTCGGTGCTCTGGCAGACCGCCCTGCCGGTGGTCATCGGCCTCCTGGTCGCGATCGCGGGCGGCCTCGGGCTGGGCGCGGTCATGACCTGGATGCTGGCCAAGTCGGTCACCCAGTGGTGGCTGTTCCTGCCGATGGCGGGCGCCGGCGGTGCGCTCATCCTGGCCGTGACCCTTCTCTCCCTGCCGCTGCTGTGGCACCTGATGCGCCCGGACGGTCTGCGTACGGAGTGACGCCGGAGGGGTGGGCGCGCCGGGGGGGCGCGCTCACCCTTCTTCGGGTGTCCGTACCGGCAGCGTCCCCATCGCGCCGCGCAGGGCGGCCGCGAGCTCCTCGAACTCGTCGTGCCGCGCCGAGCCCGCCCGCACGGCCAGCGCCACCCGCCGCGAGGGCGCCGGATCCATGAAGTACCCGGTGGACAGCGCCTCGTTCCGCCCGGTCTCCACCGTCACCGCCGTACGCGGCAGCAGGGTCACCCCGAGCCCGCCCGCGACGAGTTGCACCAGCGTGGAGAGCCCGGCAGCGGTCGTCGTCACCGGCGCCCCCTCGGTGCGCCCCGCCTCCCGGCAGACGTCCAGGGCCTGGTCACGAAGGCAGTGCCCCTCGTCGAGCAGCAGCAACGGCAGATCCCGCAGCGTCTCGCGCGGCAGGCCGGTGCGCCCGGCGAGGTCGTGCTCCTTCTCCATGACGAGCACGAAGTCCTCGTCGAACAGCGGCAGCTCCGTGACACCCGGCACCCCGAGCGGCACCGCGAGCAGCAGCAGGTCCAGCCGTCCGGCCGACAGCCCGTCCAGCAGCGAGGAGGTCTGCTCCTCGTGCACCTGCAGCTCCAGGTCCGGGTATCGCTCGTGGACCAGCCTGAGCACGGTCGGCAGCAGATACGGCGCGACCGTCGGGATCACGCCGAGCCGGAGTATTCCGGTGAACGGCGCGCGTACCGCCTCCGCCTCCTCCATCAGCTCGCCGAGAGCCTCCAGCACCGCCCGGCTCCGCACCGCGAGGCGCTCCCCCGCCGGCGAGAGCAGCACCTTGCGCGTCGTACGCTCGATGAGCTGGACACCCAGTGCCACCTCCAGCGCGGACACCGCCCCGGAGAGCGCCGGCTGACTCATACCGATTGCTGCCGCCGCGTCCCGGAAGTGCAGATGTTCCGCCACCGCCGCGAAGGCGCGCAGCTGCGAGAGGCTGGGCTGCTTGACCCTATTGGACTGATTTACATACGCCACTGATAGGCACCTCCGATCATCCCGACCGAGTGTAGCTATTTCTGTGATCAATGCACTCTGTGCCAAGGTGGGGGCAGTCCAACCCCCAGGAACGCCCTCAAAAGGGGATTTCCTACGCAGCAAGGAGTGCGCGTGCTCACTGTCGGTGACAAGTTCCCCGAGTTCGACCTGACCGCTTGCGTGTCGCTGGAGAGCGGCAAGGAGTTCGAGCAGATCAACCACAAGACCTACGAGGGTCAGTGGAAGATCGTCTTCGCGTGGCCGAAGGACTTCACCTTCGTGTGCCCCACCGAGATCGCCGCCTTCGGCAAGCTGAACGACGAGTTCGCCGACCGTGACGCACAGGTCCTCGGCTTCTCCGGCGACTCGGAGTTCGTGCACCACGCCTGGCGCAAGGACCACCCGGACCTGACCGACCTGCCCTTCCCGATGCTGGCCGACTCGAAGCACGAGCTCATGCGTGACCTCGGCATCGAGGGCGAGGACGGCTTCGCCCAGCGCGCCGTCTTCATCGTCGACCAGAACAACGAGATCCAGTTCACGATGGTGACCGCCGGTTCCGTGGGCCGTAACCCCAAGGAGGTCCTGCGGGTCCTCGACGCCCTGCAGACCGACGAGCTCTGCCCCTGCAACTGGACCAAGGGCGAGAACACCCTCGACCCGGTCGCCCTCCTCTCGGGCGAGTGAGCTGATACCGACATGGCACTCGACGAACTCAAGTCCGCCATACCGGACTTCGCCAAGGACCTGAAGCTGAACCTCGGTTCGGTCATCGGCAACAGCGAGCTCCCCCAGCAGCAGCTGTGGGGCACCGTCCTGGCCTGCGCGATCGCCTCGCGTTCGCCGAAGGTGCTGCGCGAGCTGGAGCCGGAGGCCAAGGCCAACCTCTCCGCCGAGGCGTACACCGCGGCGAAGTCGGCCGCAGCCATCATGGCGATGAACAACGTCTTCTACCGCACCCGGCACCTGCTGTCGGACCCCGAGTACGGGAACCTCCGTGCGGGCCTGCGGATGAACGTCATCGGCAAGCCGGGCGTGGAGAAGGTCGACTTCGAGCTGTGGTCGCTCGCCGTCTCCGCGATCAACGGCTGCGGCCAGTGCCTGGACTCACACGAGCAGGTGCTGCGCAAGGCCGGCGTCGTCCGTGAGACCATTCAGGAAGCCGTCAAGATCGCTTCGGTGATCCAGGCGGTCGGTGTGACCCTCGAATCCGAGGCCGTACTCGCCGAGCAGTAACCGGCAGTACCTTTGTACGAGA
>NZ_JBHWZS010000327.1:0-9693 GCF_042728155.1 Streptomyces sp. NPDC060209 | reverse complement strand
GCCGGGAGAGGGCCCCTTCGCGTTGCGGCTAGAGGTTGCCGCGCTTCTCCTGCTCGCGCTCGATCGCCTCGAAGAGGGCCTTGAAGTTGCCCTTGCCGAAGCCCATCGAGCCGTGCCGCTCGATCATCTCGAAGAAGACCGTCGGGCGGTCCTGGACCGGCTTGGTGAAGATCTGCAGCAGGTAGCCGTCCTCGTCCCGGTCGACGAGGATCTTCAGCTCGCGCAGCGTCTCCACGGGCACGCGGGTCTCGCCCGCCCACTCCCCCAGGGTGTCGTAGTACGAGTCCGGGGTGTCCAGGAACTGCACTCCGGCCGCCCGCATGGCCTTCACGGACGCGACGATGTCGTTCGTGGCGAGCGCGATGTGCTGGACGCCCGCGCCACCGTAGAACTCCAGGTACTCGTCGATCTGCGACTTCTTCTTCGCGATCGCCGGCTCGTTGATGGGGAACTTCACCTTCAGCGTGCCGTCGGCGACGACCTTCGACATCAGGGCGGAGTACTCGGTGGCGATGTCGTCGCCGACGAACTCCTTCATGTTGGTGAAGCCCATGACCTTGTTGTAGAAGGTCACCCACTCGTTCATCCGGCCGAGCTCGACGTTGCCGACGCAGTGGTCGATGGCCTGGAAGGTCCTCTTGGCGGCCGGCTCGACGATCGGATCGGCGGCCGCGTAGCCGGGGAGGTACGGCCCGTCGTAGCCGCCCCGCTCGACCAGCGTGTGGCGGGTCTTCCCGTACGTCGCGATGGCGGCCAGGACGACCGTGCCGTGCTCGTCCTTGACCTCGTAGGGCTCGGTGATGCCCTGCGCGCCGTGCTCGACGGCGTACGCGTAGGCCGCGCGGGTGTCGGGGACCTCGATGGCGAGGTCGACCACGCCGTCGCCGTGGGCGTGCACGTGGTCGGCCAGGAAGGTGCCCCATTCGGTGGACGCCTTGATGACGGAGGTGAGGACGAAGCGGGCGGAGCCGTTGGTCAGGACGTAACTCGCGGTCTCGCGGCTGCCGTTCTCCGGTCCGGAGTAGGCGACGAGCTTCATGCCGAAGGCGGTCGAGTAGTAGTGCGCCGCCTGCTTGGCGTTGCCCACCGCGAAGACCACCGCGTCCATTCCCTTGACCGGGAAGGGATCGGCCTGCCGGGCGGTGTCGGGGGTGGTGTGCACAGTCTCAGTCATGTCCGAAGGTTCCCGCCGCCTCGCAAGGTGCGCAACAGTTCGCCGTTCCACTGGTCAATCTGTACGGCCTGCCACCAGGATGAGCGGGCTGTCTGTACAGCATGACTACCGGGAGGCGGATCATGCCGATCGATCGACTGGACGGCCGGCTCATCGTGCTGCTGGCCCGCGAGCCCCGTATCGGTGTACTCGAGGCGTCGCGGCGGCTCGGGGTGGCGCGCGGGACGGTGCAGGCGCGGCTGGACCGTCTTCAGTCGTATGGCGTCATCCGCGGCTTCGGCCCTGACGTGGACCCGTCGGCGCTCGGCTACCCCGTGACCGCCTTCGCCACGCTGGAGATCAAGCAGGGCCAAGGCAGCGACGTACGGGCCCATTTGCAGGGCGTGCCCGAGGTGCTGGAACTGCACACGACGACCGGCCACGGGGACATGCTCTGCCGGCTCGTCGCCCGCTCGAACGCCGATCTCCAGCGGGTGATCGACCGCGTGGTCGGCTTTGATGGCATCGTGCGGGCCTCGACGGCGATCGTCATGGAAAACCCGGTGCCGCTGCGTATTATCCCGCTGGTTGAGCAGGCTGCAGAGGACACCGACTGAGCCTACGGAGCAACATGTGAACTTCTGGGAGTATGTGGGCACCCGCCACCAGCAACTGCTCACCGACACGTATCAGCACGCCAGCGCCGTCTTCCAGTGCATGGTCATCGCCACTCTTCTCGGCGTCCTGATCGGTGTCGTCAGCTATCGGAGCAACTGGGGCGGCTCGCTGGCGATCACGTCCACCTCGGCGATCCTCACCATTCCCTCGCTCGCCGCGATCGGTCTGCTGATCCCCCTGGTCGGCCTCGGAGTCCCGCCCACCGTGATCATCCTGACGCTGTACGGGCTGCTGCCCATCGTCCGTAACTGCATCGTCGGGCTGCGCGGGGTCGACCCGTCGCTCGTCGACGCGGCCAAGGGAATCGGGATGTCGCGGACGCGGCGGCTCCTCAAGGTCGAACTGCCCCTCGCATGGCCTCCCATCCTCACCGGCATCCGGGTCTCCACCCAGATGCTGATGGGCATCGCCGCCATCGCCGCCTACGCCTCGGGCCCCGGACTCGGCAACGAGATCTTCCGCGGCCTCGCCTCACTGGGAAGCGCAAACGCCATCAACCAGGTCCTCGCCGGCACGATCGGCATCGTCATCCTCGCTCTGCTCTTCGACGCCGCCTACGTCCTCCTCGGACGGCTGACCATCCCTAGGGGGATCCGTGCCTGAGACCGCCACCGGGTCGACGGACTCGGCCCCGCCCCGCCCCGTCACCTCGGGCGCCACCATCCAGCTGGAGAACCTCAGCAAGTCCTACCCCGGCAGCCCCGCTCCGGCCGTGGACGAGGTGTCCATGGACATCAAGGCCGGGGAGACCGTGATCCTCGTCGGCCCCTCCGGCTGCGGGAAGTCCACCACGCTGAAGATGATCAACCGTCTGATCGAGCCGACGTCCGGGCGGATCAGGATCAACGACGAGGACGTCACCGACATGGACCCGGTGAAGCTGCGCCGCAAGATCGGCTACGCCATCCAGTCCTCCGGCCTCTTCCCGCACATGACGGTCGCGGAGAACATCGCGCTCGTGCCGAAGATGACGGGCTGGTCGAAGTCCGGGGTGAAGGACCGGGTCGAGGAGATGCTCGACCTGGTCGGGCTGGACCCCCGGGAGTTCCACGGGCGTTACCCGCGCCAGCTGTCCGGCGGCCAGCAGCAGCGCGTGGGGGTGGCGCGAGCCCTGGCCGCGGACCCCCCGGTGCTGCTGATGGACGAGCCGTTCGGGGCGGTCGACCCGATCACCCGCGACCACCTCCAGGACGAGTTGATCCGGCTCCAGCACGAGCTGCACAAGACGATCGTCTTCGTCACCCACGACTTCGACGAGGCCATCAAGCTGGGCGACCGGATCGCTGTGCTCCGGGAGCGTTCGCACATCGCGCAGTTCGACACCCCCGAGGCCATCCTCACCAATCCGACGGACGACTTCGTCTCCGGCTTCGTGGGCGCGGGCGCCGCGCTGAAGCGGCTCAACCTCACCCGTGTGCGGGACGTGGGGATCGCCGACTTCCCCACGGTGACCGTCGAGGACCCGCTCCAGTCGATCTTCAACAAGCTGCGGGACGGCCAGCACAACGAGCTGCTGATGCTGGACCGCCGCAACCGCCCCTACAAGTGGCTGCGGCGCGGCGATCTGATGCGGGCCAAGGGTTCGCTCGCCAGGGCGGGCCAGCTGGTGCACGACACCGTGACCAGGGACGCGACGCTGCACGACGCGCTGGAGGCGGTACTGACCGACAGCGGCGGGCGGGTCGCCGTGACGGGGCGGCGCGGTGAGTTCATCGGCGTCGTCGACATGCACACCCTGATGAACTCCGTGCAGGAGCTCCTGGAGGCCGACCGCCTCGCCGCCATGGAGCACGAGCACGACCTGGAGGAGCTGCGCGTCCACCGGACGGAGCAGGAGCAGGAGGGCGGTGTCAGCGGGCTATGACCCCCAGTCATCAGGCGCCCCCCAAGGGGGCGCGACCGCCCGGAGAGCACGACGTGGGAGGCCATGCCTTCCGTGACGAGGAGGCGGAGCCCTCCCCGCCGCAGTCCGCGCCGGCGCGGAGGATCACCTGGAAGAAGCTCGTGCTGGTGCCGGCCGTCTGCGCGGTCGTCCTGGTCGCGACCTATCTGTGGATCACCCACGTCGACCTGGACTCCGTCGCGGAGAACTCGCTGGTCGGCGACACCGTGCAGGTGCGCTGGTGGCAGCACGTCAGGCTGACCGCCATCTCCACCTTCTGGGTGCTGATCATCGCCATCCCGCTCGGCATCGCGCTGACCCGGCGCGGTCTGAAGAAGGCCGCCCCCGGCGTGACCGCGCTCGCCAACATCGGTCAGGCCACCCCTGCCATCGGGCTGCTGGCACTGCTGGTGATCTGGCTGGGCATCGGGCCCTCGACGGCGATCATCGGGATGGTGATCTACGCGGTCCTGCCGGTGCTCTCCAACACGGTGGCGGGACTGAACTCGATCGAGCCGACGCTCGTGGAGGCCTCCCGGGGCATCGGCATGTCGGCGACGGGCACCCTCACCAAGGTCGAACTGCCGCTCGCCGTCCCGCTGATCCTGGCGGGTGTGCGCACCGCTCTGGTGCTCAACGTGGGCACGGCGACCCTCGCCACCTTCGGGGGCGGCGGCGGACTCGGCGACCTGATCACCTCGGGGATCCAGACGCAGCGCATGCCCGTGCTGGTGCTCGGATCCGTACTGACGGTGGTGCTGGCACTGCTGGTGGACTGGCTGGCCTCGCTGGTCGAACTGTGGCTGACGCCGCGCGGACTGGAGGAAGAGTGAGGGTACGTACGGGCCTGGCATCAGGGGCCGCGCTCGCCCTCCTGCTCACGGGGTGCGGGCTGAAGAGCGGATCACCGCTGGTGGACGACGTGGAGCCGGGATCGGTCGGGCAGGGGCAGCCGCTCAAGGGCGCGTCGCTGACGGTGACCTCGAAGAACTTCAGCGAGAACATCATCCTCGGCAATGTGATCGGCCTGATCTTCAAGGCGGCCGGCGCCGAGGTACTGGACCGCACGAACCTGCCGGGGTCGATCAGTGCGCGCGAGGCGGTCGCCCAGGGGGAGGCCGACGCGCTGTACGACTACACGGGCACGGCGTGGATCACCTATCTGGGCCACGCCGAGCCGATCGTCGACCCGCAGAAGCAGTGGAAGGCGGTCCGTGACGAGGACCTGGGCAACGGGGTGACCTGGCTGCCGCCGGCCACCCTCGACAACACGTACGCCCTGGCCATCAGCAAGAAGAACAACGCCAAGTACCACCTGAAGACCCTGTCGGACGTGGCCGCGCTCGCGAAGAAGGACCCGAAGGCCGTGACGGTCTGCGTGGAGAACGAGTTCGCCTCGCGCGACGACGGACTGCCTGGCATGCAGAAGAAGTACGGGATGAAGCTGCCGGCCGCGAACATCCAGAAGATGGACGCCGGGATCATCTACACCCAGGTCTCGAAGTCCGACTCCTGCCTGCTGGGCGAGGTGTACACCACGGACGGCCGCATCAAGGCGATGAACCTGGACGTGCTGGAGGACGACAAGCAGTTCTTCCCCAACTACAACGCCGCTCCCGCCATCCACACGGCGACCCTCGACAAGTACCCCGAGATCGCCGAGATGCTGGCGCCCGTGACCGAGAAGCTGACGACCGAGCTCGCCCAGGAGCTCAACTCGAAGGTGGACGTGGACGGGCAGGACCCTCACGAGGTGGCGAAGGACTGGCTGCTGAAGGAAGGATTCATCAAGGAGGGCTGAGCGGGAGGCTGAGCGGAACCCAGGCTTCCAAAGAAGTCGTTGCAAAAAACGTGTTGCAAAGCAGTCTTTGCAACTCTATGGTCGTCGCATGCCACCGAACGAGCCGGAGGACCGGCCGGTCCCGTACGCCGACAGCCCGAAGATCCATCACGTCGATACCCGCACCTTGCGCGGCCTCGCCCACCCGCTGCGCATCCGACTGCTGAACACCCTCCGGGAGTTCGGCCCCGCCACCGCTTCCGGACTCGCCGAACGGCTCGGCGAGTCCAGCGGGGCCACCAGCTACCACCTGCGCCAGCTCGCGACGTACGGCTTCGTCGAGGACGACCCGGAGCGCGGCAAGGGGCGTGAGCGGTGGTGGAAGGCCGTCCACATGGGCACCACCTTCAACACCAGCACCTTTCTGGATCACCCGGACGCCGAGGTGCGCGGCGCCGTCGGAGTCGTGCTCCACGAGGTCGCCACCACGCACGCCCAGGAACTGAACACCTGGCTGGGGACGATGCACGAGTGGCCCGAGGAGTGGCGTCAGGCCTTCGACCTCAGCGACTTCAAGCTGCGCCTCACGCCCGAACTCTCCCTGGAACTCGCGGAGAGGGTTCAGGAGCTGGTGAACAGCTACCGGGGCCGCGTCCCCGATGACGCCGAGGGTTCGGCGGTCGTCCGCACCCATCTGCACATGTTCCCGCGCCCGAGCGAATGAGGGGATCACCGTCATGCACAGCGACATACACGTTCTGATCCACGCCTACCGCGCCGCCGAACTGCACCACGAAGCCGCCGCATTCCGCCCGGCGGACCGCCCCATGCTGCGTCAGCGCATGGGCTGGACCATGATCGAGCTGGGCCTGCGTCTGGCGCAGCCCGGTCCGCTCCCCGCCCGCGCCGCGCGAACGGCCTGAAGGTGGACGGGGGGAAACCGTCGGGGCGGCGCACTCCGCTCGCCGCCGTCCTGGCCGCGAACTCGATATCCACGGCGGGCACTTCGCTGACCCTGATCGGGGTTCCGTGGTTCGTCCTGGAGACCACGGGGAGCGCCGGCCGGGCCGGTGTCGTCGCCTTCTGCGCAACTCTGCCGATCGTCGTCGCCGCACTGATCGGCGGGCCCGTCATCGACCGGATCGGCCGGCGCCGGGTCTCCGTCATCTCCGACACGGTCTGCTGCGCCGCCGTGGCGGCCGTTCCTCTGCTGCACTACGCGGGAGCACTCCACTTCTGGATGCTGTGCGCGCTGATGGCGCTGAACGGGCTGGCCCACACGCCCGGCAACACGGCACGCTACGTCCTCGTCCCCGACCTCGCCGAGCATGCCGGCACCACGCTCGCCCGCGCCGCCAGCCTCTTCGACGCGGTGTCGCGTGGCGCGCGCATGGTCGGTGCCGCGCTGGCGGGTGTACTGATCGCCTTCGTCGGGGCCGAGACCGTGCTCCTGCTGGACGCCGCCACGTTCGCGCTGTCCGCACTGCTCGTCGCGGCGGGCGTCCGGGGGGTCCGCGCGGCCGAGCCCAGCGAAGCCGCGTCCCCTGTCTCCCTGCGCGCTTACCGTGCCGAGTTGAAGGAGGGATACGCCTACCTGCTGGGCAACCGGCTGCTGCTCGCCGTCGTCGTCATGGTGATGTTCATGAACGGCACCGACCAGGGCTGGAACGCCGTCCTGCTGCCCGTGCACGCCGAGGGCGAGCTGGGCGGGGCGACCGATCTCGGCCTGCTCACCGCGTTGTTCGGGGCCGGCGGCCTGACCGGCGCCCTGCTGTACGGGGCGGTGGGCCACCGGTTCTCGCGGCGGGCGGTCTTCACCGTGTGTGTGGTGCTGTGCGGCGCGCCGCGATTCGTGGTCGCCGCACTGACCGGGACGACCCTGCCGCTCGCGGTGACGATGGCGCTGGGCGGCATCGCCGGCGGCATGCTCAACCCGATCCTGACGACGATGACGTACGAACGCGTCCCCGAGGAGCTGCGCAGCAGGGTGTCCGGGGCTCTCACGGCGGGCTGCGAGCTCGCCATGCCCGTCGGCGGCCTCGCGGCCGGGCTGCTGGTGGAGGGGATGGGCGCGAGGGGTGCTCTGCTGGCGATGGGCGGGGTGTACTTCCTGGCGACGCTGAGCCCGCTGGTCTTCCCCGCGTGGCACAGCATGGAGGGTCCGGGGCCGCAGGTCAGCAGCTCGGGACCTTGCCCCCCTGGTCCAGGGCACGCAGCGAGGACACCGCGCTCTTCAGTGTCGTGACGGGGATCAGCCGCAGGCCGTCGGGCCGCTCGGCCTTCGCCTGCTTGCATTCGGCCTTCGGGACGAGGAAGACGGTGGCGCCGTCGCGCCGGGCGGCCTGCGTCTTGAGGGAGACCCCGCCGACCGCGCCGACCGTACCGTCGGCCTCGATCGTCCCCGTACCCGCGACGGTGCGGCCGCCGGTCAGATCGCCGCCCGATCCGTTGCCGGCCAGCTTGTCGATGATGCCCAGCGAGAAGAAGAGGCCCGCGCTGGGGCCGCCGACATCGGCGAGGTGCAGTGTGATGTCCACCGAACCGGGCTTCTTGTCCAGGTAGTTCAGGGCCGCGTCGACGGCGACGTTCTGGGACTTCTTCATGTCCTGGAGGTTGTGCTGCTCGATCTCCTTCTCGGAGTCGCCGGTCGGATAGACGGAGTCGCGCGGCATGACCGCCCGGTCCGTCCTGAACCAGCTGTCGACCACATCCCCGACGCCGACGTCGGCCGTGGGCGCGGTCGCCAGGATCGTCGTCATCCGCAGCTCACCATCGGTCGTACGGGTCGGCGTGCCCTTGATCGTGATGACCGGCTTCCCCTTGTCGTCCCCCAGGACATCGGCGGTGCTGCCGGGCTGCGCCACGGTGAACGGCAACGGCGCGAAGGCGGCCGTGCCGAAAAGGGCGAGGACGGGCAGCGTACAGAGGGCGAGAGCGCGGGGGCGAGAGAGACGAATGGCCACCCGACCAATCTATCGGCCGTGAGCCTCCGGCTCCGACCGCCCCGGCGCCGCCGCGGAGGCCGGCCCGGGGTCTCTCGTCCTGGATCATGCCGGACTCGCGGGGCCCGGCATGATCCGGAGGAAGAACGTCAGCGCAGCGCGTCCGCGACCTCACGGGCCGCGTCGAGAACCCGCGGACCGACTCGTTCCGGAACGGCGTCCGCGAGCATCACCACGCCCACGCTGCCCTCCACACCCGAGACCCCGACCAGCGGCGCCGCGGCCCCGCAGGCACCGGCTTCGAGCTCGCCCTGGGTGAGGGTGTATCCCGGGTGGTCGACCGTCTTCTGCCGTGCGGTGAGGATCGCCCGGCCCGCGGCCCCCCTGTCCAGGGAATGACGGAAGCCGGCCCGGTAGGCCACGTGGTAGTCGGTCCAGGTCGGCTCGACGACGGCCACCGCGAGAGCGTCCGACCCGTCGACGAGCGTGAGGTGCGCGGTGGCCCCTATGTCCTCTGCCAGGGAACGCAGCGCGGGCAGCGCCGCCTCCCTGACGAGCGGGTGCACCTGGCGGCCCAGGCGCAGCACGCCCAGACCCACTCGGGCCCGGCCGCCCAGATCACGCCGGACGAGCGCGTGCTGTTCCAGGGTGGCGAGCAGTCGGTAGACCACGGTGCGGTTGACGCCGAGTTTGTTCGACAACTCGGTGACGGTCAGGCCGTGATCGGTATCGGCGAGCAGTTTGAGGACACGCAGTCCCCGGTCGAGCGTCTGAGAAGTCTCCGCGGTCACGACGCCCTCTCCCTCTTGGTGAGCGGGGCGGTTGTCTCTCCGGGATGCCGACGCCGGTCCCACGGCGACGCACCGAGAGGCCGCCGACTGGCCATGGCACCGGCTGCGCTCCGCGGCCACATTGCCACGAGGCGTTCATGTTTCGGGGACATTAGCGAGCGGGTCCGCTCAGCGGAAGACCTCGTCCAGAATCCGGTCGCCCTCCGGAACGGCGCGACATAACCGCCGGTCAGCGGCGGACCGTCCGGAACGCGAACATCTACGCGCGTTCAAGTCGGGTGACGCGGCGACAACGCTCCGTACATCAAGCGTGAACGATTGTTAACTCACCGTGAAAGAGTGCGTCAAAAAATTTTCCGGCAACGGCGCCCAACGCAGCCTTGCGCGCCCCTCCGATACCGGAGCGACCCCCGCGCGCCCCACGCGCCTCCCTCCTGCGCGACCTGCTCCGCGATCCGCAGGACACC
>NZ_JBHWZS010000326.1:0-9695 GCF_042728155.1 Streptomyces sp. NPDC060209 | reverse complement strand
GTAGAACTCGACCGTGTTGGCCGCCTCGTCCAGCTGCTTCAGGCCGAAGGGTGACATCCGCGGCGGGCCTACAGGCGCAGGCGCGGCGCGCCCGGTCTACAGGCCCAGCTCGGCCGTGTGCAGCCGGGCCAGCGCGTCCTTGTCGCCGTCCAGCTCGACCCGCGCCGCGTCCTGCCTGCCCGCCGCGAACAGCAGCAGCTCACCCGGTTCCCCGGTGACCGTCACCACCGGGGTGCCCTTGTGGGCGACCGCCGTCTGGCCGTCCGGGCGCCGCAGCACCAGACCCACCGGCGCCCGGCGGCCCAGCATCCGGGCCGTCTTCTCGGTGCGCGACCACAGCACATCGGCGAAGACCGGATCGAGGTCCCGCTGCGACCAGTCGGGCTGGGCCCGCCGCACATCCTCCGCGTGGATGTAGAACTCGACCGTGTTGGCCGCCTCGTCCAGCTGCTTCAGGCCGAAGGGTGACATCCGCGGCGGGCCCGTACGGATGAGCTGGATCAGTTCCTCGTACGGCTTGGCGGCGAATTCGGCCTGGACCCGCTCCAGCCGGTTCTTCAGGGCGCCCAGCAGAATCCCGCCCGCGGCGTCCGCACGGCGTTCACGCACCACGACATGGGCGGCCAGGTCACGGGTCTTCCAGCCGTTGCACAGGGTCTGGGCTTCGGGACCCGCCGCTTCCAACAGGTCGGCGAGCAGAAGACGTTCACGCTTCGCATGGGTCGACATGCCCGCCAGCGTACGACCGCCGCCCGTGGTCCGCCCAGTGGACGCACGGCCGGACGGCCCCGCCCGGCGCGGCACAATGGGCGCATGACCAGCACGCCCGGCTCCACGCCCGCCAGCAATCTCGACCCGGCCGTCGCCGCCCGCCTCAAGCGCGGAGCCGACGGACTGTTCCCGGCCATCGCCCAGCAGTACGACACCGGCGAGGTGCTCATGCTCGGCTGGATGGACGACGAGGCACTGCACCGCACCCTCACCACGGGCCGCTGCACCTACTGGTCCCGCAGCCGCCAGGAGTACTGGGTCAAGGGGGACACCTCCGGCCACATCCAGCAGGTCAAGGCGGTCGCGCTGGACTGCGACGCCGACACCGTCCTGGTGAAGGTCGACCAGACGGGTGCCGCCTGCCACACCGGCGACCGCACCTGCTTCGACAAGGACGTCCTTCCGCTCACCGCGCCCCGATAAGGTCAGCCGCCATGGATCTCGAGACCTTCCGCAAGCTCGCCGTCGACCGGCGTGTCATCCCCGTCAGCCGCCGGCTCCTCGCGGACGGTGACACCCCTGTCGGGCTCTACCGCAAGCTCGCGGCCGAACGCACCGGCACGTTCCTCCTCGAATCCGCGGAGAACGGCCGCACCTGGTCCCGCTACTCCTTCATCGGGGTACGCAGCGCAGCCACCCTGACCACCCTCGACGGACAGGCCCACTGGCTCGGCACCCCGCCCGTCGGCGTCCCCGTCGACGGGGACCCGCTGGAGGCACTGAGGGCCACCGTCGAGACCCTGCACACCCCCCGAGACCTGGTCGGCGACGACGGCCTGCCGCCCTTCACCGGCGGCATGGTCGGCTACCTCGGCTACGACGTCGTACGCAGGCTGGAGCGGATCGCCGAGCACGGCGGCGACGATCTGAAGCTCCCCGAGCTCACGATGCTGCTCACCTCGGACCTCGCCGTGCTCGACCACGGGGACGGCACCGTCCTGCTCATCGCCAACGCGATCAACCACAACGACCTGGACACCGGGGTCGACGAGGCGTACGAGGACGCGGTCGCCCGGCTCGACGCCATGGAGCGCGACCTGTCCCGGCCGGTGGAGAACGCCCCCGCGGCCCTGCCGCCCTCCGAACTCCCGCCCTACACCGCGCTGTGGGGCGGCCAGGCCTTCATGGACGCCGTCGAGGACGTCAAGGAGCGCATCAGGGCCGGTGAGGCCTTCCAGGTCGTCCCCTCGCAGCGCTTCGAGACGCCGTGCACGGCCTCCGCGCTGGACGTCTACCGGGTCCTGCGCGCCACCAACCCGTCGCCGTACATGTACCTCCTCCGCTTCGACGGCTTCGACGTCGTCGGCTCCAGCCCCGAGGCGCTGGTCAAGGTCGAGGACGGCCGGGCCATGGTCCACCCGATCGCCGGGACCAGGCACCGCGGCGCCACACCGCAGGAGGACCAGGCACTCGCCGACGAGCTCCTCGCCGACCCGAAGGAACGCGCCGAGCACCTGATGCTCGTCGACCTCGGCCGCAACGACCTGGGACGGGTCTGCGAACCCGGCAGCGTCGAGGTCGTCGACTTCATGTCGGTCGAGCGGTACTCGCACGTGATGCACATCGTCTCCACCGTCACCGGACGCGTCGCCGAGGGCCGCAGCGCCTTCGACGTCCTCACGGCGTGCTTCCCCGCGGGCACCCTCTCCGGCGCGCCCAAGCCCCGCGCCCTCCAGATCATCGAGGATCTCGAACCCACCCGCCGGGGCCTGTACGGGGGCTGCGTCGGCTACCTCGACTTCGCCGGGGACTCCGACACCGCCATCGCCATCCGCACGGCCCTGCTCCGTGGCGGCACCGCGTACGTGCAGGCCGGAGCGGGCATCGTCGCGGACTCCGACCCGGTCGCCGAGGACACGGAGTGCCGCAACAAGGCCGCCGCGGTCCTGCGGGCCGTGCATACGGCGAACCGGCTCGGGGTTCACTGAGCCGGTAAGGGATAGTGGAGTACGTGAGTGCTGTCCCCGTACCCCAGCCCCGTGCCCGAGCCGCCTCCGCGCCCGACAGCGCAGGAAGCCGCCGAAGCCTGGCCGCCGGCCTGCTCCTCGGGGCCGCCGGCGCCACCGTCGTCCTCCTCGCCTCGGGGCAGACCTGGGCCGAGGGCAAGGCGGCCGTCGGCGGCGGCATCCTGCCCCTCAGCGCCGACGGCCAGGACGTCACCGGCCTCCCGGCGGCCCTCGCCGTCGTCGGTCTGGCCGCCCTCGTCGCCGTCTTCGCCGTCCGCAGCGGCGGCCGGACGGTCGTCGCCGGCCTGCTGGCCCTCAGCGGCCTCGGCGCCGGACTCAGCGCCTACGTCGGCGCGTCGGACCGCGCCGCCCTGGACGAACAGGCCGCGCAGACCACAGGCAACACCTCCGCCACCGTGCAGGCCCTCAGCCACACCGCCTGGCCCTACGTGACAGCCGCCGGCGGGCTGCTGATCCTGCTCGCCGGACTGCTCGCCCTGCGCTACGGCAGCCGCTGGCCGGCCATGTCCGGACGGTACGAACGCGACGGCACCCCCCGCCCCCCCAAGGCGGCCCGCACCGCCCCGGACCCCGACCGGCCCGAGGAGCTGTGGAAGGCGCTGGACCGCGGCGAGGACCCGACGCGCGAGGCATGACCCCCAGCCTCACGTCCACCGGCACGTACGGGACAATGGCACCGAGCTTTCCCAGCAGCGATACCTTCAGCGCAACACCAACTAGGAGCAACTCATGGCGGGCAGCAGCCACGGACACACCCCGGCCGCCTGGACCGGTGTCATCATCTCGTTCATCGGCTTCTGCATCGCGGGCCTCTTCATGGTCGCGGCGAACACGCTCGGCTTCTGGGCCGGTGTCGCCGTCGTCCTCCTCGGCGGTGTCGTCGGTCTCGCCATGAAGATGGCCGGCCTCGGCATGCCGAAGGAGTCCGACGAGATGGCGGCCGCCAGGGCCCGCGCCTCCCAGGCCCAGATCACGGCCTGAACAGGCCCCAGGGTCCTCCGGCAGGTGCCGGTTCCCAGGACACGACGCGAGGCGCAGCCCGGACCGGGCTGCGCCTTTCCGCGTGAGCGGGGACAATCGGCGCGTGGACGCCTCAGCCTCTCCCGCACCCGCCGCCCCTGACCCGGCCCCCGTACCCGGCCCCGGGCCCGCGCCGGCCCCCGCCCCGGTCTCCCGGCTCAGGCGGCTCGCCACTCCCGCGGGGGTCATGGCCGCCGTCGTCGGGGCCTTCGGCTACGTCGCCACGGTCGACCCCAATGAGCCCGGTCACTACCCCGTCTGCCCCATGCTCCGGTTCACCGGAGTGTTCTGCCCCGGCTGCGGCGGGCTGCGCAGCGCCCATGCCTTCGCCCACGGGGACCTCGCCACCGCCCTCGGCGCCAACGCCCTGGCAGTCGTCGGCTACGCGGTCTTCGCCGCGATCTGGCTGCTCTGGGCGGTCCGCGCGAGCCGGGGCCGGCCCATGCGGATCGGTCTCGCGCCCGGCTACTGGTGGGGCATCGGCGCGGTGCTGCTGGTGTTCTCCGTGGTCAGGAACCTGCCCTTCGGCTCGGCGCTGGCGCCGTGAATGACCAGGTAGTGGGACGTGAGCCTGCCGGATGCGAGCCCTGAGCCCTCCTGCGGATACCATCGAGATGGCTGATCCTGTACCTATCACCGCTTCGGAAGGGGGCCGCTCGCGTGAGTGTGCTCGACGAGATCATTGAAGGCGTTCGCGCCGACCTCGCGGAGCGGCAGGCGCGTGTCAGCCTCGACGAGCTCAAGGAACGCGCCGCGCGCGCTCCCCAGGCCAAGGACGGAGTCGCCGCCCTGCGCGGCGAGGGTGTGACCGTCATCTGCGAGGTCAAGCGCTCCAGCCCCTCCAAGGGGGCCCTTGCCGCCATCGCCGACCCGGCCGCGCTCGCTGCGGACTACGAGGCCGGCGGGGCATCCGTCATCTCGGTCCTCACCGAGGAGCGCCGCTTCGGCGGCTCGCTCGCCGACCTGGAGGCCGTCCGCGCCAAGGTCGACATCCCGGTCCTGCGCAAGGACTTCATCGTCACCTCGTACCAGCTGTGGGAGGCACGCGCCTACGGCGCCGACCTCGCCCTGCTGATCGTCGCCGCCCTCGACCAGGAGGCCCTGGTCTCGCTGATCGAGCGCGCCGAGTCGATCGGCCTGACGCCCATCGTCGAGGCGCACGACGAGGAGGAGGCGGAGCGCGCCGTGGACGCCGGGGCGAAGATCATCGGTGTCAACGCGCGCAACCTCAAGGACCTCAAGGTCGACCGTTCCACCTTCGAACGCGTCGCCCCGGAGATCCCCGACCACATCGTCAAGGTCGCCGAGTCCGGCGTCCGCGGCCCGCACGACCTCATCGCCTACGCCAACGCCGGCGCGGACGCGGTGCTCGTCGGCGAGTCCCTGGTCACCGGCCGCGACCCCCGTGCCGCCGTGGCCGACCTGGTCGCCGCCGGCGCCCACCCGGCGCTCCGGCACGGACGGAGCTGACCCCACCCGTGTCCGCCGACCGTCCCGCCGCCCGCATCCGGCCGGGCCTGCGCCCCGCCGGGGCGAGCGCCCGGGACCCGCACGCGCCGCTGGCGCGCGGCTGCCGCCCCCGCGGCTGCCGCGCCCCCGCCCGGCGCGTGCACGGCCGGCGTGTGCGGTACGTGATCGGTGACGAGCCGGGACAGGTCAACGGCATGCGATGGCGCACGGGGTCCGCGCCGTAGCGAGCCCCGGCCGTCGCCCCCCGCCGTACAGGGGGATCCGCACGCCCCACCGCACCGACCGTCCACCGGCCGGCGTGGCGCTCCGCTCATGGCGCATACGGTGACATCACCCGTTGCGATTCGAGGAGCACGTCGCATGTCGTCCGACTTCTTCATCCCGGACCCCGAGGGTCTGATCCCCAGCGCCGAGGGGTATTTCGGCGCGTTCGGTGGCAAGTTCATCCCGGAGGCGCTGGTCGCCGCCGTGGACGAGGTGGCCGTCGAGTACGACAAGGCCAAGGCTGACCCGGCCTTCGCCGCCGAGCTCAACGCGCTCATGGTCGACTACACCGGCCGGCCCAGCGCGCTCACCGAGGTCGCCCGCTTCGCCGAGCACGCCGGAGGAGCCCGCGTCTTCCTCAAGCGCGAGGACCTCAACCACACCGGCTCGCACAAGATCAACAACGTGCTCGGCCAGGCCCTCCTCACCAGGCGCATGGGCAAGACCCGCATCATCGCGGAGACCGGAGCCGGCCAGCACGGTGTCGCCACCGCGACCGCCTGCGCCCTCTTCGGGCTCGAGTGCACCATCTACATGGGTGAGATCGACACCGAGCGCCAGGCGCTGAACGTGGCGCGGATGCGGATGCTCGGCGCCGAGGTCGTCGCCGTGAAGTCCGGTTCCAGGACCCTGAAGGACGCCATCAACGAGGCGTTCCGCGACTGGGTCGCCAACGTGGACCGCACCCACTACCTCTTCGGCACGGTCGCCGGGCCGCACCCCTTCCCGGCGATGGTCCGCGACTTCCACCGGGTGATCGGCGTCGAGGCGCGCCGCCAGATCCTGGAGCGTACGGGCCGGCTGCCGGACGCCGCGGTCGCCTGCGTGGGCGGCGGATCCAACGCCATCGGCCTCTTCCACGCCTTCATCCCGGACGCGCACGTCCGGCTGATCGGCTGCGAACCCGCCGGCCACGGTGTGGAGACCGGCGAGCACGCGGCGACCCTGACCGCGGGCGAGCCCGGAATCCTGCACGGCTCACGCAGTTACGTCCTCCAGGACGAGGAAGGCCAGATCACCGAGCCCTACTCGATCTCGGCCGGGCTCGACTACCCGGGCATCGGCCCGGAGCACGCCTACCTCAAGGACGTCGGCCGCGGCGAGTACCGCGCGGTCACCGACGACGCCGCCATGCAGGCGCTGCGCCTCCTCTCCCGCACCGAGGGGATCATCCCGGCCATCGAGAGCGCGCACGCGCTGGCCGGAGCCCTGGAGGTCGGGCGGGAGCTCGGCGAGGACGGGCTGATCCTGATCAACCTGTCCGGCCGCGGCGACAAGGACATGGACACGGCAGCGCGGTACTTCGGGCTGTACGACGGCGCCGACGCGGTCGTCGAGGCCGATGTGGCCGACGGAGAGGAAGAGGTCACCAAGTGAGCGGCAACCGAGAGCTTCTCGAATCGACGCTCGCCAGGGCGGCGTCCGAGGACCGGGCGGCGCTCATCGCCTACCTGCCCGGCGGCTTCCCGACCGTCGACGGCGGCATCGCGGCCGTCAAGGCGGCAGTCGCGGGCGGCGCCGACGTCATCGAGGTGGGACTCCCGCACAGCGACCCGGTGCTCGACGGGCCGGTCATCCAGACCGCCGACGACATCGCGCTGCGCGGCGGAGTCAAGATCGCCGACATCATGCGCACGGTCCGTGAGACGCACGAGGCGACGGGCGCGCCGATCCTCGTCATGACGTACTGGAACCCGATCGACCGGTACGGCGTGGAGCGCTTCACCGCCGAGCTCGCCGAGGCGGGCGGCGCCGGGTGCATCCTGCCCGACCTGCCGGTCCAGGAGTCCGGGCTGTGGAGGGAGCACGCCGAGAAGCACGGTCTCGCCACCGTCTTCGTCGTCGCCCCGAGCAGCAAGGACGCGCGCCTCGCCACCATCACGGCCGCGGGCTCCGGCTTCGTCTACGCCGCCTCGCTGATGGGTGTCACCGGCACCCGCGAATCGGTCGGCCAGCAGGCCCAGGACCTGGTGCGGCGCACCCGCGCCACCACGGACCTGCCGGTCTGCGTCGGCATCGGCGTCTCCACCGCCGAGCACGCCCGGCAGGTCGCGGGCTTCGCCGACGGGGTGATCGTCGGCTCGGCCTTCGTCAAGCGGATGCTGGACGCCCCGGACGAGGAGGCGGGTCTCGCCGCCGTCCGCGCGCTGGCGGGCGAACTGGCCGAAGGCGTTCGAAAGCGCTGACAGCAGTCGTCATCCGTACGGGTGGACCTGGGACCGGGGAGGCGCTGACGTGCCTCCCCGGTTCGTTTGCGCGGTGTGAGCGAGAAGAACCAAGACCGAAGAAGAGCCGCGCGTGACCGGCTCGTCCAGCAGCGTGAGCAGGACCGTGCGCGGGAGCGCCGCCGCCGCACGCTGATCGTCTCGACCGCCGTGGTGGGGGTGCTGGCGCTGGCAGCCGTGATCGGCGTGATCGCCGCCAACGCCGGGAAGAACGACAAGGACAAGGAGGCCGGGCCCGCCGTCACCCCGTCCGGGGCGATGGGGGAGGACGGACTCGCCCTCCAGGTCGGGGCCGACGACGCGCCGTCCACGCTCACGATCTGGGAGGACTTCCGCTGCCCGGTCTGCGCCCAGTTCGAGAACGCCTTCCGCGACACGATCACGGAGCTCGCCGACAGCGGGCAGCTCAAGGTGGAATACCACCTGGCCACGATCATCGACGGCAATCTCGGCGGCAGCGGGTCGCTGCGCGCGGCCAACGCCGCCGGCTGCGCCCAGGACGTCGGCAAGTTCGCCCCGTACCACGACGTCCTCTACCGCAACCAGCCCGCGGAGACCGACGACGCCTTCGGCGAGAACGGCAAGCTGATCGAGCTGGCCGGCAAGGTGGACGGTCTGGACACCCCCGCCTTCCGCAGCTGTGTGGAGGACGGCACGCACGACAGCTGGGTCGAGAAGTCCAACAAGGCGTTCACCGAGGGCGGATTCGAAGGCACACCGACCGCGCTGCTCAACGGCGAGTCGATCTTCCCGAAGAAGGGGGACGAGCAGATCTCCGCGGCCAACCTCAAGAAGTGGGTCGAAGAGGCGAACAAGGGCAAGAAGCCGGGCACCGTCGGGGCGACGCCGTCGGCGTCCTGAGGGGCGGGAGGGCGCTCCGGCGGATGCTCCGCCGGAGGGCCTCGTTACCCAGAAGTTGCCGGACGGCTTGCCGTACGTCCCGTCCGGCAGGGTAGCGTCGACCTCGTCATGAACCTTGCCTTCATTCCCAGCCCGTCGACCGGCGTGATCGAGCTCGGCCCGATCCCGCTCCGCGGCTACGCGTTCTGCATCATCATCGGTGTCTTCGTCGCCGTCTGGTTCGGCAACAAGCGCTGGGTCGCCAGGGGCGGCAAAGCCGGCACCGTCGCCGACATCGCCGTCTGGGCCGTGCCCTTCGGCCTGGTCGGCGGCAGGCTCTACCACGTCATCACCGACTACCAGCTGTACTTCAGCGACGGTGAGAACTGGGTGGACGCCTTCAAGATCTGGGAGGGCGGCCTCGGTATCTGGGGCGCGATCGCGCTAGGCGCGGTCGGTGCCTGGATCGGCTGCCGCCGCCGTGGGATCCCGCTCCCGGCCTGGGCGGACGCCCTGGCCCCCGGTATCGCCTTCGCCCAGGCGATCGGCCGCTGGGGCAACTGGTTCAACCAGGAGCTTTACGGCAAGCCGACGGACGTGCCCTGGGCGCTGAAGATCAGCGAGGGCACGAACAGGGTCGCGGGCACCTACCACCCGACGTTCCTCTACGAGTCCCTCTGGTGCGTCGGCGTCGCGCTCCTGGTCATCTGGGCGGACCGCCGCTTCAAGCTCGGACACGGCCGGGCCTTCGCGCTTTACGTCGCCGCGTACTGCTCCGGCCGCGGATGGATCGAGTACATGCGCGTCGACGAGGCGCACCACGTGCTGGGCCTCCGGCTCAACGTGTGGACCGCGATCATCGTGTTCGTGCTCGCCGTGACGTACATCGTGATCTCGGCGAAGGTGCGCCCCGGCCGCGAGGAGGTCGTGGAGCCCGCAGCGGAGGGCCTGACCAAGGACGGCGGGAACGACGCCGACGCCTCCGGGAAATCCGATGCCGACACCGCGGAGAACGCCTCCGCCGACGACGCCTCCGAGGCACAGGCGCCGGAGGCCGACGAGACCCCTCAGAAGGCCGACAGGAGCTGACGCTCCGCTTCCCCGCAACTGTGCGAAGGGGCCGCCGGACCTTGTGGTC
>NZ_JBHWZS010000325.1:0-9695 GCF_042728155.1 Streptomyces sp. NPDC060209 | reverse complement strand
ACGGACGGTTGTCCGTCGCACCACCGAAAGGGGTGAACCGGCGTAACTTTCCCGCTCCAGTCGCGTTCTGTTGCGACGCACGGGTGTTCAGTGACGCTGAGTCAGGCTGCGGCCAGTTCCGAGCGGGTCGCACGGCGCGCGGCGGCGTGCGCGGGATCGAGCGTGGGGACCGCGGCCAGGAGCTGTTTCGTGTACGGGTCCTGCGGCGATCCGTAGACCTCGTCCACGGCACCCTGCTCGACGATCCGGCCCTGCCGCATCACCGCCACACGGTCGCTGACCTGCCTGACGACGGCCAGATCGTGGGCGATGAAGACGAGCCCGATGCCGAGCTCGCGCTGAAGCTCCGCGAGGAGCGCGATCACCTGGGCCTGGGTCGTGACGTCGAGCGCGGACACCGGCTCGTCGCACACGATCAGCTTCGGCTCGGCGGCGAGCACCCGCGCGATGCCGATCCGCTGACGCTGCCCGCCGCTGAATTCGTGCGGATAGCGCTCGTACCGTCCGGCGTCCAGGCCGACCCTCTCCAGCAGTTCCCTCACGCGGTCCCGGATCCGGGTCTCGTCGGTCTCCCCGGCGGCACGGAGCGGGTCGGCCACGGACTCACCGATCGAGCGCCGCGGGTTGAGCGAGGCGACGGGGTCCTGGAAGACCATCTGGAGCTCGCGGCGGAAGGGGCGGAGGTGCTTCTCCGGCAGCGAGCCGATCTCCTTGCCCCCGTACCGGAGCCGCCCCGCCGTCGGATCCTCCAGCCGTACGAGCATGCGCCCGAGCGTCGTCTTGCCGCTGCCGCTCTCCCCCACGATCCCGAGGGTCTCGCCGGCCCGGACGGTGAGCGAGACCCCGTCCACTGCCGTGACCCGGCCCGCGCCCCGGCCGAACACACGCCGGAGGCCGACGGCTTCGAGGAGCGGTTCGGCGTCCGGGGGCACGGTCCTCGGTCCCGGGACACCGGCCCGCTTCTCGTCGAGCCGGGGTACCGAGGCCAGGAGCTCGCGGGTGTACGGCTGCCGGGGCGCGCCCAGCACCTCGGAGACCGGTCCGCGCTCCACCGCGCGGCCGTGCTGCATCACCAGGATGTCGTCCACGCTCTCCGTGGCGACGCCCACGTCGTGGGTGACGAGCAGCAGCCCCATGCCCGTCTCACGGCGCAGGTCGTGCAGCAGGTCCAGGATCTGCGCCTGCACGGTGACGTCGAGGGCGGTGGTCGGCTCGTCCGCCACGATCAGCCGGGGCTCGCAGGCCAGGGCCATCGCGATGAGTGCCCGCTGGCGCATCCCGCCGGAGAACTCGTGCGGCCGGGACCGGGCGCGGCGGCCGGCGTCCGGAATGCCGACCCGGTCCAGGACCTCGACGGCCCGGGCCCGTGCCGCCCTCCGGGAGACGGAGTTGTGCACCCGGTACACCTCGGCGATCTGGTCACCGACCGTGTAATAGGGGTCGAGCGAGGAGAGCGGGTCCTGGAAGACCATCGCTGCCTTCGCTCCCCGCAGGGCGCGCAGTTCGGCCTCGTCCGCGGCGCCCACGTCCGTACCGGCGACCCGGACGGTGCCGGTGACCCGGGCGCCGGTGCCCCGGTGCAGCCCGAGCAGTGCGGAGGCGGACGCGCTCTTGCCCGATCCGGATTCGCCGACGACACCGAGGGCGGCGCCCGCCTCCAGGGTGAAGGAGAGCCCGTCCACGGCGCGGACGGTGCCGAAGTCGATGGTGAGGTCCTCGACCTGTACCAGCGGTGTTGTCATGACAGGACCACCCGTCGGTCGGCCAGCGCGTACAGCATGTCCGCGACGGCATTGGCGAGCACCACGAAGAAGCCGGTCACCAGCACCATGCCGACGACCACGGGCAGGTCGACGACCTTGACGGCGTGGACCAGTTCGCGCCCGAGTCCGGGGATCCCGAAGAGGGACTCGGTCAGGACCGCGCCGCCGAACATGCTGCCGAAGTCGAGCGCGCTGAGCGCGATCACGGGTGCGACGGCGCCGCGCAGCGCGTGCCGCCCGACGATGGCGCGCTCACTGACGCCGTACGCGCGAAAGGTGCGTACGTGGTCCTCGGCGAGCGTCTCCAGCATGGAGCTCCTGGTCAGGCGGGCGTACTTGGCGGACTCGATGAGCGCCAGGGACACCCAGGGCAGCAGCAGCCCCCAGGCCCACTGCTCGGGGTCCTCCGTGAACGGCACATAGGTCGGTGACGGCAGCCACTGCAGCGTGGAGCAGAAGATGATGATGAGCAGCAGGCCGATGACGAAGACCGGCGTCGCCGTGCCGGCCAGGGTCAGCCAGGTCAGGACCCGCTCGGTGATCCTGCCGCGCCGCCGGACGGACAGCACTCCGGTGCCGACGCCGAGCAGGATCCAGCAGACGAACGCCCCGATGACGAGCGAGCCGGTCACCGGTAGCTTGGTCACGATCAGCTGCATGACCTGCTGGTCGCTCTGGTACGAGACCCCGAGGCAGGGTGCGGAGCAGTGCTCCACGCCCGTGCCGGTGGAGAAGTCCCGTCCAGCGACGATGCCCTGGAGGAAGTGCCAGTACTGCGTGTACACGGGGTCGTCGAGCCGGAGCTGCTCGGTCACCTGGGCGACCTGGGCGGGCGAGCAGCGCGGTCCACAGGCGATCTGGGCGACGTCGCCGGGGGCCACGTAGAAGACCGCGTACAGGATGACGGTCAGGGAGAGGAGCACGAAGACGGCTCCACCGAGCCGTCGCAGCAGAAACCCGGTCACGATGTCTGCTCCTTCGTGCGTTCCTTGCGCTCCTTGCGCCCGGTGCCGATCCGGAGCCGGGAGGCGGCCCTGGGATCGAGTGCCGTGCGGACGCCCTCGCCGAGGACGGTCAGGGCGAGCACGGTGACGAAGAGCAGCGCCGCCGGCAGCAGGAGATAGGTGGGAGCCGACTGGTACCAGGTGTCGGCCTCGGTGAGCATCTGGCCCCAGGACGGTGTGGGCGGCTTGATGCCGACGCCGAGGAAGGACAGGGCCGCTTCGACGGTGACGTTCACGGGGAAGAGCAGCGCGGCGTACGTGATGACGGGCGCGGCCAGCGAGGGCAGCAGTTCGCGCCGGGCGATGCTCCACCGCCCGCGTCCGCTGAGCCGGGCCGCGGAGACGAAGTCGAGGGACTTCAGGGCGAGCGCCTGCGCGCGCACGATCTTCGACGTACCCGCCCAGTTGATGCCGCCGATGACCAGCGCGATCAGGACGGGCCGGGGGAACGAGGGCGGTACGACGGCGAGCAGCCCCAGGGCGATGACCATGAGCGGCAGGGCGACGTTGATGTCGGTGATCCGGCTGAGGACCTGGTCGACCCAGCGGTTGCCGAGGGCCGCGGCGAGCCCCACCACCACTCCGATGGTGACCTGGAGGAGGGTGGCGGCGACGGCCACGCCCAGCGAGACCCGTGCCCCGTACACGACGCGGGCGAACAGGTCGCGGCCGGTCTGCGGTTCGACACCGAACCAGTGGTCCGCGCTGATGCCCCCGAAGGAGCCGATGGGGACCCCGCCGGCCGCCGAGTCGACGAGGCCGGGGTGGTAGGTGTTGGGGTCCTGGCCCGCCAGCGCGCTGAGCAGCGGCGCGGCGAGCGCGGCCAGGAAGAGCAGGAGGACCACGGCCGCCGCGACGGTGGCCGCGCGCTGTGCGCGCAGCCGCCGCCAGAACTGCCGGGCCCCGGAGGCGGGGGCGGCGAGGGGCGCCGCTCCCGCCTCCTGGACCAGAAGTACTTCCGACATGGTTACTTGACCGCGGCCTGTGAGATGTCGAGAACGCCGGTCCAGTCACTGATGACCACGTTCTTGACGTCCTGGCCGAAGAGCCGCTTGTAGACCGGGTGGAAGAGCGGCACCGTCAGCGCCTGCTCGCCGATCTTCTTGTCGAGCGCGCCCCAGCGCTGGGCGGCGGCGTCCAGGTCGGTGAGCTTGTTGATCTCGTCGATCTCCTGGTTGACAGACGCGTCGTTCAGGAAGCCCGTGTTGAAGTTGGCTCCGTCCTTCACGATCTGGCGGCCGTCGAAGATCGGTGCGAGGAACGGGCCGCCGGAGGGCCAGTCGGCACCCCAGTGCGCGAGGAAGAAGCCCGGCTCCTTGGACGCGCTGTGGATGGTGTCGGAGTAGTCGTTGCTCTCCAGCCCCTTGAGCTCGACGGTGATGCCGGCCTTCTTGAGGGCGGCCTGGAGTGCCGTGGCGATCTCCGGGCTGGTCTCGAAGTCCTTGTCGTTGGAGTGCGTGAGGGTGACGGTCAGGCCCTTGGGGTAACCGGCCTCCTTCAGCAGCTCCTTGGCCTTCGCGGCGTTGCCCGTCTCGCCCGCCGGGAAGTGGTCGTACGGCGTGTAGCCGAAGGACTTCTGGTTCGGCAGGTAGGTGGTGGCGGGCTCGGCGAGCGAGGAGCCGCCGGCCGCGTTGATCACGGAGGAGCGGTCGACGGCGTAGGAGATCGCCTGGCGCACCTTCGGGTCGTCGAAGGGCTTCACCTTCGGGTTGAAGGCGATGTAGTTCGTGTAGCCGAAGTGGCCGGTGCCGACACGGGCGGCGAGCTTCTTGTCGCCGGAGACCTTGGCGAGCTCGGCAGGGCCGAGGTTGGTGTCGGTGGTGACGGCCGCGGCGTCTGCGCCCTGCGAGGCGGAGAGCCGCTGGTTGATGACGGCGGAGTCCAGGCCGGAGCGTACGTCGACCTTGTCCGGGTAGGCCTTGCGCTCCTCGTCGGTGGCCGCGGACCAGTGCGGATTGCGCTCCAGGACCAGCCGCTCGCCGTCGTTCTCGTTCGAGACGACCTTGTACGGCCCCGAGGAGACCGGGTGCTCCTCGTACTTGGTGCCCGTGTCCTTGGCCTGCGGCACCGGCGTCGTCTGGGTCTGGGTGGCGAGGTACGGGAATTCGCCCTCGGGCTTGTTCAGGTGGAAGACGATGGTCTTCTCGTCCGGCACCTCGATCGAGTCGAGGCCCTTCTTGTCCTTGTACGGACCCTGGTAGTCGGCCCCGCCGATCAGCCAGTCACGCAGGTACGGCGCGCCACCCGACAGTTCGGCGGCGAACGACCGCTCGATGCCGTACTTGATGTCCGCGCTGGTGATCGCCGTGCCGTCCTCGTACTTCAGCCCGTCCTTGAGGGTGTACGTCCAGACGGTGGCGTTCTTGCTCGGCGTACCGAGGTCGGTGGCCAGGTCGGGGACGACCTCGGCACCTGCGGCGCCGTTCTCGCGGTTGCGGGTGGTGAGCGTACGGAACACCAGGGAGGGGACGTTGCCGCCGCCGGAGGTGTACAGCCGCGCCGGGTCGAAGTCCTCCTGCGGATTGCTGTTGAGGACCGTGAGGGTGCCGCCCTTCCGGGGCTTGCCCGAGGCGCCGGATCCGCCGCCGTCTCCCCCGTCGTCCTGAGGTCCGGCGCAGGCCGCGAGGCCGGCGACCAGGGCGAGACTGACAGCGGCGGTGGTTGCCACGCGGCGCGATATGACGGACGGCTGACTCATCGGAAGATGACCTCTCGGTGTGCTGCGGCAGGAGGAGGAGATGTCCTTGCGGGCGCAGCGGGTCCCGCCCCGGTGAAGGGGGGAAGGACCGGATACCGAAATGCCGCGCCTGCGGACGGAGTACGCCCGGGCGCGGCAGAAGAGGGGCCGAGGAGCCGGAAAGGGGCTCGTCAGGGGGCCGACGCGCGCTCGAGCAGGCGTCAGCGACAGAGAACGTCGGCTACGCAGTGCCCGGCCACGCCGAGGAGCGCCAGCTCAAGGGCGGCGCTCTCGGAGAATGCGGGGCTGCGTGACATGCGGAGAAATATGAACGACCCCTCCCCCGATGTCAACGCGTGATGAGACGCCCGTCCCACCATGCGGACAGCGCGACACCTGGGCGGCTCAACTTCCCGGATACACCCAAGGGTTGGGGCGGCACTTGATGCCGTCCAGGTCCAGGGTCTTGGTCTGCTGCTGCATCACGGGCGCCAGGGCTCCTGGGGTGCTGCAGCTCACATGGTTGTGCCCCAGCCGGTGGCCGACCTCGTGGTTGATCAGCATCTGACGGTAGGGCAGAAGCTTGTCCGCCCCGAAGGTCGAGGCGCCCTGTGCCCAGCGGTAGGCGTTGATCATCACGCGGTCGGTGGCGGCGGAGTCGCAGGAGACGTTGTCCTCGGTGGTGTCCAGCCCCGATTTCTCGCACCAGACCGCCGTGGTGCCCGGGCTCGCGAGGGTGATCACGAAGTCGGGCTCACCGGAGGAGATCCGCTCGAAGGTCATGGCGCCGTTGTGCGCCCAACTGCGGTCATCGTTCAGTGTCTTCTGCACGGCGTCGGCGAACAGTCCGGAATCGAGGCCCAGACCCTTCTCGATGTCGATCCGGTACCGGTACTTGTGCCCCTTGCCCGGAGCCTTCGCCAGCCCGGCCACCGCTTCGAACTTCCCGGACGCCTTCAGGTCCGGCGCCAGCGGAAAGGCGGTGGCCATCTTCTGCGCGTACGACAGGGGCTTGCCCTCCTGCCGCTGCACCTGGGGGGTCGGCCGGTCCACCGAACGGGAGGCGTCCTCGGATTCCTGCCGGTCGACGCCCGCGGCCTGCGAGCCGTCCGCCGTGCTCCCGGAGTCCTGCGTCACCTGCCCGGCCACCACGACCGCGAGCACCGTGGTCACGGCCGCGGCCGCGATCCCGGTGAACGTGCGGCCCTTGCCGCCCTTCGCGTTCCCGCCGTTCTCGTCGTCCTGTGCCTCGTCGGACCCGTCGGGCTCCGCGGAGGTCCAGGCCGCCTCCTCGGGCGGAACCGGTGGCGTGGGACGCGAAGGCGTGGTGTCGAACGCCTCGAGGAACTCCCTGCGCGGGCCGGGTATCAGCGAGGCACTGCCGGTCTGCGGCCCGGCCGTGCGCCGCCCGGCCGCGGCCTGCTGCGCCGCCTGCTGCCGCGCCATGGCGGCCTGCCCGGCGCGGAAGACCTCCTGGCCGGCGGGACCCGCCGGGTCCGGCCGGCTGCCGTACCGCGGCTGCGGCCCGGTCCCCCAGCCTCCGCCCGGCTCTCGCTGTTCGGGGTGCCCGCCGCGCACCTGCGGTGCGTCGCCGAACGGACTGTGGCCGTCCTGCGGAGGCGGCGTGGCGGAGTCCCGCCCGCGCCGGCCGGTGCCGCGCTCGGCGGCGGCGCCCGCAGGTGCCCCGGTTTCACTCCGGGTGGCCCCGGGGCCTTTTCGACTGTGTCGTCCCACGCCCCGGATCAGCTCCCGCCACGTTCGTCGAGCAGTTCCCGGAACGCCTGGGCGACCGCCTCCGGGTACTCCATCATCGCCACGTGCCCTGCGTCGGGCAGTGTCAGCAGGCGCGCGTCGCGGAAGGCCGCGGACGCCCTGCGTGCCATCCGGTACGAGACGAGCTGGTCCCTTCCGCCGTACACCAGCAGGGTCGGTGCGAGCACCCTCTCGGCCTGGCGCCACAGCCCGTGCTGTCCCCCCAGCGTGTAGGCATCGACGATGCCCCGTGCCGAGCGCGTCATGGCGTCCCAGAAGTACGGCAGTTCCAGCCGGCGCTCCATCTCGGCCACCGCGTGACGGAAGGCTTCGTCGGAGATACGTGCCGGATCGCCGTAACAGAGTGCCATGGCGCCGCGGGTGCGCTGCTCCGCGGTCCATTCCCGGGTGAGCCGGACGAACAGGGATGCGACGCCCGGGAGTGCGAGCAGGGCGGTCGGCACGGCGGGCCGCTGGACCCGGATCTCGGGCAGGGCCGGGGAGATCAGCGTCAGCGTCCGCACCAGATCGGGCCGGACGGCCGCGACCCGAGTGGCAACAGCGCCCCCCAAAGAGTTACCGAAAAGGTGAACGGGCCCACGCCTGCCCGCGTCCAGCAGCCGGATCGCCGCCCGGGCGTGTCCGGTGACGGAATAGTTGCCGTCGTCCGGCGGCGGGGAGTCCCCGAAGCCGGGCAGATCGACCGCCTCGCTGTCGAGCGTGTCCGCCAGCAGCGGCATCAGGGCCGACCAGTTCTGGGAGGAGCCGCCCAGGCCGTGCACGAAGAGAGCGGGAGCGGATCCCGCCGTCTCCGCCGGGCGGGAACGGACGGTCAGGGTGAGGCCGGGCAGCGTGACGGAGCGCAGCTTCTCCCCCTCGGCGACCCGGACGGCACTGACCGTGGGTGCCACCGCGGCAGCGGCGGCGTGGATACCGGGCAGCTCGGTCGAAGACATGCGGCAATGTTACGAGACGATCACGCGGTGGTTCGTGTGTTCGCGGTCACAGGCCGCATAGCGCCCCCGGAGGGTTGCTCCTAGGCTGCAAGGGAAGGAAGGGAGCCATCATGACGGTCGACCCGAGCGACCCGGAGACCTTCGAGGATCCGCAGCCGGACTCACCGGACCCCGAGGCCCCGGAAGCCGACACCGCCGAACAGCAGGCCACCGTCCGTCCGGAGCGCGACGAACCGCTCACCGGCATCGACCGCAGCACCGCGAACGAGGCGGATGCGGCGGAGCAGGCACGCGTCGTCGCACAGGATGAGGACGATTACCGGTAGAACGCACCGCTTTGCGGCATGAGCCGACGTATCTGCGGCTTCCGCAGCCGTCCGGTCCGTGAAATTCTGCGTCCGCGCCGCGCACACCCGGGTTACTCAAAAGTACGATGGCCCAACGGCGCAGCGTGCACGGTACGACTGTGTTCGAACACGATTTTGGGAGGCGGCGTGACAGCCATCGAGCAGACAGAGGCGGCGCGCCCGCGGGGCACCCGGCTGCCCCGCCGTGCCCGACGCAATCAGCTGCTGGGCGCCGCTCAGGAGGTCTTCGTCGCCCAGGGCTACCACGCCGCGGCGATGGACGACATCGCGGAGCGGGCAGGCGTCAGCAAGCCGGTGCTCTACCAGCACTTCCCCGGCAAGCTGGAGCTCTACCTCGCCCTGCTCGACCAGCACTGCGAGTCACTGCTCCAGGCGGTCCGCACGGCGCTCGCCTCGACCACGGACAACAAGCTGCGCGTCGAGGCGACGATGGACGCCTACTTCGCCTACGTGGAGGACGAGGGCGGCGCCTTCCGTCTGGTCTTCGAGTCCGACCTGACCAACGAGCCGGCGGTCCGCGAGAGGGTCGACCGCGTCTCGCTCCAGTGCGCGGAGGCCATCTCCGACGTCATCGCCGGCGACACAGGCCTGTCCAAGGACGAATCGATGCTGCTGGCGGTCGGTCTCGGCGGCGTCTCCCAGGTCGTGGCGCGCTACTGGCTCTCCAGCCCGTCCGGCATCCCGCGCGACTCCGCCGTACAACTGCTGACGTCGCTCGCCTGGCGCGGCATCGCGGGATTCCCGCTGCACGGCACCGATCAGCACTGAACCCGGCGTGAGCCGCGGCCGGTGTTCGCTGCGGGCGTTGCCGGTCGACCCGTGGTCCGTCCCTTCACCGGGCTAGTGTGTGCTGCGTACGGCGCGGTTCACCGCGCAGAGACGGACCGTCGGAGGGACATAGCCGTGGAGGTCAAGATCGGGGTGCAGCACACGCCCCGCGAGATCGTTCTGGAGAGCGGACTTTCCGCCGAAGAGGTCGAGAGCGCGGTCAGCGAGGCGCTCAGCGGCAAGGCGCAGCTGCTCAGCCTCACGGACGACAAGGGCCGCAAGGTCCTGGTGCCGGCCGACCGGATCGCCTACGTGGAGATCGGCGAGCCCAGCGCCCGGCGGGTGGGATTCGGCGCGCTGTAGCCCGCGCGACACGGCAGCAGAGGTGGAGGCCCGGCGGACGATTC